>DATBCN010000404.1:0-9735 GCA_036270475.1 Candidatus Angelobacter sp.
TGCCACACATGGGAATTTTCCTGGTCCTGGGGGACCTACCTGCCGTGAGTGCCTGATCAAATCTAACATCTGGCCTGTGCCCCTGTAGTTATTTTCCGTAATGATTCAGACGCTGGTCAGAAGAGCCGTGAGTATTCATCCGCGATTTGTTTTGGGTTGAATCTCCGCAACCACTCTTCGGCTTGCGAGGGCTTTCCGTTCTCCTTTTGCTGGCTGAGTATGGAAACAATTGCATCCGTCAGGGCACCGGTGTTCTCCGGCGGGACCAGGACGATTTGCGGCGCAGACCGCTGAATCTCCCGGATTCCGCCTGGGCAATCCGTGGCCACTACGGGAGTGCCCAACGCCAGGGCCTCCAACACTGCATTCGGCAACCCTTCATAACGTGACGGCAGAACAAACACGTCAGCGTGTTTCAGATACAACCACGGATTGGCCTGAAAGCCCATGAAACTTACAGCGGAGTCTATCCCCAGGCTTACCGCTTGCTTTTTAAGGCGCGCTTCCAGCGGCCCCTCGCCCAGAATGGTCAGATGTGCTCCTGGGACCCGTTGCAAAATCGCTGGCAACGCATCCAGTAATAGGTCCATGCCCTTTTCTTTACGCAGCCGTCCGGCTGCAACCAGGTTGGGGCCGGGAGCAGTAAAAGGATTTGCCGCCGCTGCTGCCATATACGCAATCATTTCGGCGTCCACGGGGTTATAGATGCGGACGACCTTTGCAGGCGGTGCAAAAAAATGCTCCACCAGATCCTTTTGCATGGAATCAGAGAGGCAAATGATCTTGTCAGCGTGCGGGTATAGGCGGCGATAGAACCAGGTCCACAGTCGGGGATGCTCCGTGTCTCCGGCGATGAATGCGCTTGGGGTGGTGGCTTCACGAAGCAACAGGCGAACTCCGCGAGGCAAAAAGGGCCTGGCCAGTAGCAGCATGACATTGAGATATGCAACGGTCGACAGGACAGTTTGCGGGCGCAGCTTCCATATCAGTTGGATAATGCGGGGCAACGCATAACGAATTCGCCCAACACACAAACGGTGCAAAGTGACCTCAGCCGGAAGGTCCTGGATATATGCGTCTCCGTTGAGGACCATGGCGAAATGGCAGTCAAACCGGCTGTGGTCCACGTAGCGCAAGAGTGTCGAGATGACACGTTCAGCGCCGCCAACGCCTCCCGCGAAAGCGGGCACAAGAAAGAGGATTCGCTTGCGCTTAGGGATCATGACGAGGTGGTCGTAAAAGGCATTATTTTCGCGCCGTCCAGCAGAAACTTCAGAGTGCCCGGTGTCCGTGTTATATATGAGTTGGCTGGCGTTTAACGACGAATGCCATTGACTCTAATTGAATGCAATCCCCAAAAACAAGAATGCCCGATTCCAAAGACTTCAATCTTTCACAGGCAGCTATCTCAGTGCTCTTGCGGCCAGGACGCATCACCAAGTACACGGGAAGATGGAAAGGCCACAATACGCTTCTCCGGTTATATCGGAAATACCTTCCTGCAAACCTCAAATTCCGCGTCAGCGATTTTGACGGTGATTTGAAATTTGACGTGAATATGCGCGGGAACCTGGACATCTGTATGTGGCACTTTCCCAAACTGTACGAAAAAGAACAGCGGGAGGTTTTCTGTTCGTTAATCACGCCGGGATGCACCGTGCTTGATGTGGGTGCAAACATTGGCTTATACACACTTTTAGCGGCCAAACGCGGCGCTCGCGTTTTTTCCGTGGAAGCTGATCCTTGTAACGCGGCGCTGCTGCGTCACCATGTGGAGATCAACGGCTTCAGCGAACAAGTCACGATTTTCGAAATGGCAGCGACCGAGCATGCCTGCGAGGTTTCCCTTTTCCGCCATGCCTACAACCCAGGTGAATCCAACATCATTGAGAACGGACATCTCGCGTGCAAGATAGCGGGCGATGCGCTTGATGCGCTTGACCTGCCGCCCATCGATCTCTGCAAAATGGATATCGAAGGTGCCGAACTCATGGCTCTGAAGGGGATGGAGAGAACCATTCGGCGATCTCCGCAAATGAAGCTGCTGGTGGAATACGCTCAGCACCTTGGCGCAGGAGAATACCTTCTCGAGCATCTGAAAGCCAATTTTGCCTCTATCCAAGCGATTGAACAAAACGAAACATGTTTACCCGGCAAGATTCCCGAATTCTGCAACCTTCTCGCACAGAAATAAATCCGCAGTGCAGGATCCTGCAGGACTTCAGTTTGTTTTGTTGTCCGGCCCCGCCGGCGAGGGCAAAACCTCATTGAGCACCTTCTCCCACTTCCCTATAACGCTGTCCAGGCTGAAGCGTGTCAGTACATCCGGCGCGCGGCGGGCAAGCCGTTCTCTTTCATCTGTATCTCCCATTAGACGGTCCATCGCGCTGGCAAGCCCTGCAACATCCTCAGGAGGGACCAACAGGCCGTCTACGCCATGACGAATAATGTCTGAGGGACCCGCTGGACAGTCAAAACTGATCGCCGCCAAACCGCAGGCCATGGCCTCTGTTAATGCGTTACCGAATCCCTCAAAGCGCGAGGAAAAGACAAACAGGTCCGCGGCGCGCAATATAGGGAAAGGATCAAAAACAGCTCCCGCAAAGCTCACACGGTTTTTTAATCCCAAGGACTCTGCTTGCGTTTGGAGTTGGCTTCGAAGAGCACCCTTTCCCAAAATCTTGATCGACCATGCCGGATACTTCCCCGCGATGCGCGCAAAAGCCTCCAACAAAAGATCAAATCCTTTTTGCGGCACTAGTCTTCCCATCGCGACTAACGTGCGCGAGTCTGCGCTGCCGCCTTTTGGGCTATTAGAATTCAACGTGGCAGGTATTTCTACAGGGTTTGGTATCGCGTGTCCTCTAACTTTGATCTTCCCCTGGAGTTGCACAAGCATTGCGTTGGTTTGGCAAACCAGCGCCGCAGCCTGCGGGTACAGAAGCGAGCGAGCGAGCTTCCAGATTGGCTTAAGTTCATCATGCTCAGGATTTGCCCGCTCGGAGACAATTACCGGTATCCCAAGTCCCCGGGTAGCCAGAAGCGTGATGATATTGGGGAAATCCAAAAAGCTAAGGACAACATCCGGCTGGGACTGCCGAATAAGACGACGCAACAATCTGACACGGCGCACATTGCGATGAAGTGCGTAAAAATTATTTTTCGCGAATTCGTTAGGGATGTGCAAACTCCTCAATACGATACCAGGATGCAGTTGGTACGCGGGTCCTTCTGCATCATCAAAGGTTATTAACGTGATCTGCCTTCCCCGTTCCACCCAAGCTCCTGCCAGAACGGAGATAACCCGCTCCGCACCACCACGTTCCAAAGACGAGATTACAAGGGTCAGGTTCATACGTTCAAACACGAAAGCCCTTAAGCTCAAAGCCTTACTGATCCAAACGACTGGCCCGAATGAAGGGCACTGTGCTGGACTCTGTCAAAATGACCAGGCAGCTTGACTTTCTGCGAATGTGAACTGCACAATCTCAAAAGCTCCTGCTTTCTCATGCTCCGTGGACTATTTACAATCATAGTAAATCCCCGTGCGCGCCGCGATTGGCGTTTCACCGCGCTGCGTAAGATGGGTAAATGGCTGTTACCGCGATATCGTTTTCTGTGGCCGCAGATGGTTTGGTGGCAGAATGAATCATTTAATGAGTATCTAAAGAAGTTCCACGAGTTTGACGGCTGCAATTCTGACCGGCGTTGGATGGTATTTCAACTCACGAAACTGGCCGGGGCCGTTCCTGGCGATACTGCCGAATGCGGCGTCCTAGCGGGATCAAGCTCTTATCTAATTTGCCGGGCTTTTCCTGACCGCATGCACTTCATGTTCGACTCCTTCGAAGGCCTTTCAGAACTGGCGGCTTGCGACGAAGGTTATTTTGAAAAGAACGATCTGGGTTGTGGCCTGGACATTCTTAAAGAAAACCTCAAGGAATTCACGAACACCAGCTACCACAAAGGATGGATTCCAGAGCGATTCAAAGACGTTGAATCGAAGAAGTTCGCCTTCGTCCATATTGACGTACAACTTTATCAACCTACTCGCGATAGCTTTGAATTCTTCTATCCCCGGATGAATAAAGGAGGGATTATTTTGTGCGATGACTACGGATTCAGCACCTGTCCGGGCGCCAAACAGGCCGTTGACGAGTTCTTTGTCGATAAGCCAGAAAAGATCATCTGGCTCTCTGGGGGAAGTGCGTTCGTCGTGAAGGCATAGTCTGGCATAAGGAATCAGCGGGGCTATTCGGGTATGGTCAGTAGGGGCTTGGTGGGTAACATTCCGAGAGCACCTTGCGACATCAACTTGAGAGAACAGGCCAACAGGAAGAAAAAAGAAATGGCAGCGACAATTGACGTTGAGAGTGCGATCCCGGCAATTCCTAACCAGTGCATGAGCACAAGATTCATCACAATGTCCACCACCAGGTTGATCGCTGCGGCAAACATCAACAAGTCATTACGCCGAATGGATGAAATAAAGCGCACGAACAACATGGAAGCAACATAAAACGGGACCTGAAGGCAGTAAAACACCTGTACACGACTCACGATTTCTGTGTCCACATGGGTAAACGCGCCCCGCTGGAAGAGGAGCCTCACGAGCGGGGTCGAAAAACCTATTAGCAGGGCGGTCACGGGTATGGTAACTAAGAATACCAGCGCGGAATACCGTTTCAAGGTATGGCGGCAGCCATCCCAATCAGCCGAAGCTGCCATTTGCGAAAAATAAGGCAGAGTTGCGGTGCTCAGGGCCGTCGCTCCGATTGCGAGCATGCCCATCGTTATCTTGCTGCCATAGCTGAGAGCAGCGACACTTCCGGGGCCAAGCATTGCCGCCATTATCTGATCTACCACCGGGGTCGCGCCCATGAGCAAACACCCAGCCATCATAGGCGCCGTTTGTGATACGACCGCTCGAACCGGAGGACCAACGCCCTGCCATTGTAAAGCGCCGAGGAGTTGGTTTTTCTTTACCAGATAATAGAAAAAGATAAACTCCAGCAAACTACCGGCAACTGTTCCCAACACTAATGCATAACCTGAGTCGGGGCGCGCCCAAACGGCAATACATAAAAGAACCGCCAAAGGCGTGAGAATAGGGACTAACGCTGGAACAGCAAATTTCTCTACGGCGTTCAACACGCAGGCCAGGAAAGTGGCAAGTCCGCTCAACACCAGCCACGGCGTTAGAAGGTATAGAAACTCACGCGTCAACAATTGTTTACTCGCAGAAAAGCTGTGGGCCATGTAGGGGAGGTAAAGACGGGCAAGCAACGTGAGCGCCAAAGCTACCGCCACCAGAGCTGCTCCTGTGAGAAGCGTGACGCTGGAAAGCAATCGTTGCGAAGCAGCGGCCCCCACTTTCTGCCGTGTTTCCACCAAAACAGGAACCAGCGCAGATGACACTGATCCCACAACCAGATTCAGCGCAAAGGCAGGCAGCACGAGAGCAAACAAGAAAGAATCCAAATTGTCATTGCGCCCAAACGCATGAGCAACTGCCAAATCTTTTACTGTAGAACAGGCCTTCACCACGACGGTGGCCAATCCTACGGCGAAAGCCGCCCTGAATATTTTTTTGTTAACGGAATCTCTTTGCAATCAAAGACCTAGATCTCATGTATTTTTGCGCTACGGCTGGCCATTATTATAGTCGGGCTTGCAGCCAATCTGTCATTCGCCAGGATTTAAGCAGCAAATGAAGACTAGCAAATCCCGTTCTTTCCGAGAGTGGCCCGAGCAAATTCACAATGATACGTTTTTTCCGTCTTGGAATTACTTCGGTGCCATCGGAGGCTGAAAAACGCTTTGCACCGGTTGGTATCGATGATAGAGTGCCTTGCACAGGGACAATTTTACGGAGAAGCCCGCACCTGCTTTCCGGGTACCAAAGGAAAGCGTCATGCGCAAGAAACGGCAACAGCCTTTCCGGGGTTTGGCGCGTCGCTTCCGAACAGAGATTTCGTAAGAAAAGCTTTGATACGGTTCTCCCGCATAAGACACTACACACTTGCACGAAAGCCACTCGTTGGGGCCGGTATGAATACCCTTGTTGCTGACCCGGGAAACGCCCCTGGATGTTGAATTGTTGGATTTATCACTAGAAAGGAAATGAGAGAACATGAAAACAAGAAATTTGGTCAAACTTTTCGCTGTCTTGGTAATGGGAACCGGCCTGACGTATGGCCAAGCCAGCCGCACCTGGGTATCAGGTGTGGGCGATGATGCAAACCCTTGCAGCCGAACCGCGCCTTGCAAAACTTTTGCCGGTGCAATCTCAAAAACCGCCGCTGGAGGCGAGATCGACGCGCTTGATCCGGGCGGATTTGGCGCCCTCACTATTACAAAAGCCATCACCATTGACGGCGGAGGCGGACAAGTGGCTTCAGTGCTGGTGAGCGGCACCAACGGCATCGTTGTCTCGGCTGGAGCGGGCGATGTTGTGATTCTGCGAAATCTGAGGATCAATGGAATTGGTACTGGCCTCAACGGCATTCAGTTCCTTGCCGGCAAGGACCTCAATGTTGAAAACTGTTTCATTTTTGGATTTACGCAGAACGGTATCAACATTGCGCTCAATCAAGGGACGGCTGCTTCTGTGCATGTCCTCAATTCGGTGCTCAAAAACAATAGTGGAGTAGGAATAAGAGCCGCCAACGCCCAGACTCCAGTGGTTCAGGTGGGAATCAGCAACACAGCGGTCATCCTAGACAATATCGGCATCGAAGCCAATACCCACAGCCGGGTGGTGGTGAGAGAGTCGATTGTTCAGAATGCTACTGCAGATGGTATTAAAGCTGATGATCCCGACGGGCAAGCGACCGTCTACAGCACCGACGCCAGCTTTAACGGCAATGGCATAACCGCCTCAGCCGGCGGCTCCGCCAACGTCGCCTTTTCCAACATCGCGTATAACGCCACTTGCAGCCTTAACAACTCTGGAGCCAGCGGCTTTGCAACCTTTGGAAATAATAGGGTAATCGGCCCCGCCAATTGCGGAACCATTACCCCAGCGCTCCAGCAGTAATCTCTGTACGTTACTCACTATACGGGCCGGGAATGGATTTAGAACCCGGCCCGATTTCTTGTACTCGACCCAACATACTCAATTTCTCCCGCCTGGCGATCTCCAACTCATCCCGCACCATCTCCGCAACCAGCTCTGCAAACGATGTACGCGGGCTCCAGCCCAGCTTTTCTCTTGCTTTCCCGGCATCGCCTAAAAGATTGTCCACTTCAGCGGGACGGAAATAACGCGGATCAATGGCCACGATCCTGGCCCCTGTCCTTGCATCCAAGCCTTCTTCATCGCGGCCCACGCCTTGCCAGCGAATCGACATGCCGAGTTGGGCGGCTGCCGCGCACACAAAATCCCGCACTGAATGCTGCACTCCGGTCGCAATCACGTAGTCTTCAGGCCGCTCCTGCTGCAATATCAGCCACATGGCCTCTACGTAATCGCGCGCATGCCCCCAATCGCGCCGGGCCTCCAGATTGCCCAGGTACAGGCAATCCTGTGCGCCCAAATGGATGCGCGTGAGAGCACGAACTATCTTACGCGTCACAAATGTCTCGCCCCGCAAAGGTGATTCGTGGTTAAACAGAATGCCGCTGCAGGCATAAATACCGTAGGTCTCACGGTAGGCCGTGGTGATCCAGTGGGCATACAATTTTGCAATCCCGTACGGCGAACGGGGATGGAAACCGGATGTTTCCGTCTGTGGCGCTTCCCGCGCTTTGCCAAACATTTCAGACGTGGACGCCTGATAGAAGCGTGTTTTTTTGTGCAGCCCTAGAATCCTGATGGCTTCCAGCAGCCGCAACGGCCCACTAGCATCTGAATCGGCGGTGTACTCCGGTTGCTCAAATGAAACCGCCACATGGCTTTGCGCGGCAAGATTGTAAATCTCGTCCGGCTGCACAATTTCCATGGTGCGGACAAGACTGCTGTAATCGGTCACGTCGCCATAGTGCAGAAAGAAGCGGCAGCCCTCTGTGCGCGGGTCCCGCACCAGATGGTCAATTCTGCCGGTATTGAACGAGGAAGAACGCCGCCTGATCCCATGTACTTCATAGCCCTTTTCAAGCAGGAGCGCGGCAAGATATGAGCCGTCCTGTCCGGTCACGCCGATGATCAATGCCTTCTTGGCCGCCATGTATCCGTCCCGATGGAATCCTTCCCGTCTCAAAATCCTGAACAGGCATAATTTTACCTGCTGCAGGCAAGTTGCTTCGTGTCAGGGACGAATAAATGCATTTTCCTATCGGATAAGTCTGGCTCTGAAGTACGCGGCTGCGCCCTGAGCATCAGCATGTCTGGTTTGCAGGCAGCTTTTACCGGTCAGTGGCCGGAACCGCGAAATACCACAGGGATGGTCTTGAACAGTATCCTCAAATCAAGAAGCACATTCCAATTCTCAATGTATTCAAGATCGAGCAGGACATTTTTTTCAAAAGAGGGGTCGTGGCGGGCCGTGACCTGCCAAAGGCCGGTAAGCCCTGGAGTAACGTCAAGGCGGCGGAAGTGCTCAAGATCGTACCGTTTGAAATCGTCTTCAGGATGGGGCCGCGGACCCACAATGCTCATGTCGCCCTTGAAAACGTTGAAGAGCTGAGGCAGTTCGTCAATGCTGTACTTACGCAGAAAACGCCCCAGGCGGGTGATGCGGGGATCGTCCACAATCTTGAAGGTAGCGCCATTGCGCTCATTCATGTGCATCAGGCCGTTCTTGCGGGCATCAGCGTCGGCCACCATCGTGCGGAATTTGTAGCAGCGGAATTTCCGGCCTTTACGTCCTACGCGCCACGCTTTGTAAAGGATCTGGCCAGGAGAATCCACTTTTACGGCAATAGCAGTCATTATCAGCAGAGGAGCGGTAAGCACCAGCGTGACAGTGCTGATGAAAAGATCCATGAGACGCTTCACAAACAGGCCCAGCGCGGGAATCGGTTGCCGATTGAGCTCCAGGACCGGCACTGAACCGATGTAGTTCATTCCCGCACCAATCGCCAGCCCTCCGTAAAGATCGGGCACCACTTTCACGCCGATGCGCTGGCGGCGGGCCTCCAGGACAATTCTGACCACCAGGTCGCGGCTGATGGAGGGAGTAAAATAGATCTCGTCAATAAAATTTTCGGTGAGTATTCGCGGCAGATCTTCCGGAGTGCCAAGACAATACGGCATTGCGCCGGGTTCCCAATCCACAAAACCGCAAAACGTCTTTCCCAGGTGCGTATGGCTTTGCAGGTAGCATCGGAATGCCTGGCCCACTTCTCCGCTGCCCACAATCAGAATATGTTGGTTGCCGATGCCGCGCTCAATTCTTTTCAGGTTATAGCGCTCCATGACATACCGCAAACAGAGAACGCCAGCCAGGCTAAACAAGGGCGTAGCGGCCACAATCAGCCGGGGCACGGCTTTCTCACCGGCAATAAAGACAATCATGATGGAGATCATGGATGAAACCATGAACCCTTTCAAAATCCTTAAACGCGCGACTCTAGCGGAACGTATGGCATCTTCGGAATAAAGGTTCTGCGCGGCATTGCAAATGACGGTCAGGCAGGCATAGGTGAGTAGAAAGACAAATAAACGTACTGAAGGCGATGTATTGACCTCGGACGGCGAAACTCCCAGCAATTCACCCAGAAATCCGCGCCCTGAATAAGCTATATAGCCGGAAACAATTACGATCAGGGCCTCAAGCAAAGCAACTGCGGCCC
>DATBCN010000405.1:0-3039 GCA_036270475.1 Candidatus Angelobacter sp.
TATTACTACTGCCTGCTGCCGAACTTTTTCCTGAACCTTCATCCGGACTACATGCTGACCTTTACCATGTGGCCGCGCGCTGTCGACCAGACAGACATTGTTTGCGAATGGCACTTCCATCCGGACGAAATCAAGAAACCGGGCTTCAATCCGAACGATGCCGTTGAATTCTGGGACATCACCAACCAACAGGACTGGACGCTCTCTGACATGGCGCAGAAAGGAATTAGTTCCAAAGGGTATCAGCCGGGACCGTATTCAAATCGAGAAGAACTGCTTATGGCGCTGGACCGGTTCGTGCTGGAGCGAGTTGGCCACACAAATCCCTAGCCAGACCGGCGGCAACTTGCGCTTATTCTGCCAAAAGCTCTGTGATCACCTTATTTCATAATCTCAGGCAGTATTCTTCCTGACGACCCGCTCGGCGTCTCTACCCCCAGAATCGCAGCCAGCGTGGGCGCGATATCATTCACCGCTACGCGGCCATAATGGATTCCAGCGGAAATTCCGGTTCCATAAAAGATCACCGGCACGTGGTTGTCATAGCTGTAGGGAGTTGCGTGTGTGGTGCCCGGCGCTGAGCTGAACATATAGTACGGCTCAGGCAGCAATACAAGATCGGCAGAACGTGGTCCGTAGAAACCAAGCTGCATGGCGCGGCCAACCGCATCAGCGCCGTCACTACCATGCAAAAGATCATCGCGCGTTGCTACTCGCGCTATGTGCGGCAGGTTGCGTGCTGCTTCCGCCGCGAAGCGCCTTACTTCAGCACGATCAGCATTATTCTTGGCGATCGTCGCATAATTCAGGTAAAGAAAGCCGTACGTATCAAAGCGAAACCACTCGCCTGCGCCGAATTTTTCTACGAGCTTGGCGCCGATTTTGCTCGCATAGTCGCTGGCATTCATCCATCCGCCGGGCATTTTGCGCGCGTTATTCACGTTGGGCGCAGGCGCAACACCGTGGTCCGCGGTAAAAACAATCAAAATATTTTCCTGGCCAACGCGGCCATTCACAAAGTCAAAGAGCTTGGCCAGAAGTTGGTCCGTGCGGATGGAAATATCGCGGACTTCCGGCGCGTCTGGGCCAAGATCATGGCCCACGTAATCATTGGCGGATAAGCTCAATGAGAGCAAGTCCGTCCCAGTGTGCGATCCAAGCTCTTCCTGCTCAATCGCCTTCTCGGCAAATTCTTCCAGCAATTCATTCCCAAACGGCGTGCGTTCAATGGTGCCGCAGAAGCGCACGTCAGCTCCCGCTTTCATAGAGCAGAACGGTTTGTCGGCGGGCTTGGCATTCACCGGCATCCAGTCTGTGCCCAGATATTTGGAGATCGGCCGGTCATCATTGATCTTGCCTACCCAGGCGGGCAGCTTCTTCATGTAATAGTCGCTGGTCACAAAATGGTTGGAGTCATTGTCAAACCAGTACGCAGCGTCGGCCATGTGTCCAACCGGCAAGATCGCGCTGCGGTCCTTGATGGAAATGCCGATTACCTTGCCCGCACGTCCCGCCATCTTCAATTCATCCCCCACGGTGCTCACCAGCAGCCGGCGTGGAGAAGATCCTTTGGCGGCTGGAGTGCCGCCGAGCAACACCGTTGCCTTGTCACTGACGCTGGTTACGGACTCGTCTGTCTCGCGGTCAAACCATTCATTGTTGACAATGCCGCTCACGGAAGGCGACGCGCCACTCATGATTGTGGAGTGGCCAACAGCCGTTACGGTTGGAAACTGGAGATAGCGCGCGTCAGCAAACACAGCGCCGTTATTCAGCAGACGCGCTATGCCGCCATGGTAATCCTGGCGGAAACGTAAAAGATAGTCATAGCGGAACTGGTCCACCACAATTAGCAGGACCAGCTTGGGCTTTTTGGCGCCCGGCTTTACGTCTTCAGGCGCGGCATTTGCCACGGCCAGCAATAAAAACAACGCAGCCAGTAATAGCGGATACCGCCGAAAATATCTCATCATGGATTTTTGCCTGCGAAATGCAACGCGAGCCTAGCACGGGCCAATGACTGGTTTGGTTAAAATTTCGCTAAACTCTCCATCGCCTTGTATATATCTTCCGATTGCGGCAGGATCACGTCTTCCAGCAGCGGCTGATAGGCCACAAACGTATCCGTGGCAGCGACGCGACGTACTGGAGCGTCAAGGTCTTCAAACAGTTCATCAGCGATACGCGCCGCGATCTCCGCGCCATAGCCCCAACTCAACGTGTCTTCATGCGCCACAATCACGCGGCTGGTCTTGCGGACAGACGTTGCAATCGCCTCCCAGTCATAAGGATTCAGCGTCCGCAAGTCAATCAACTCCACGCTTACATTGTGTTCGCGTTCAATCTTCTGCGCTGCCTGCAAGGAGCGGGGCACCGTAGCTCCGTAGGTTATTACGGTAAGGTCTTTGCCTTCTTTCACGATCTTGGCTTTGCCAAAAGGAATCATGTGGTCGGCGCCGGGATACGGTGCACGGCCAAAGGTCTCCCGGTAGAGCCGCTTGTGCTCCAGAAACATGACCGGATCGTCGCTGCGGATGGCCGTGCGCAAAAGGCCGTTGGCATCCAGCGCATTTGACGGGAAGCAGACACGCAATCCTGGAATGTGCGTGAACAGGCTCTCTCCGCATTGTGAGTGATATACGGCGCCGCCCGTGAGGTAACCGCCAATGGCCACGCGAATCACCGCCGGGCAGGAGAAGTTTCCGTTGGAACGCCAGCGGACCAGCGCCAGTTCATTGCGAATTTGGTGATAAGCAGGCCAGATGTAATCAAAGAACTGGATTTCCACCACCGGCTTCATGCCGCGCGTGGCCATGCCAATGGCGCGGCCAACAATGTTTGCTTCCGCCAACGGAGAATTAAATACGCGCTCGCCGCCAAACTCCATCTGCAAACCGGAGGTCAGCTTAAATACACCGCCCTTGCCCTTAATTTGCTTTTCCTTGAGATACTCTTCACGGCTGCAGTCGGCCACGTCCTCGCCAAAAACCACAATGCGTTCATCGCGGCGCATCTCATCTTTCAGGCAGGCATTGATCA
>DATBCN010000406.1:0-1985 GCA_036270475.1 Candidatus Angelobacter sp.
CATGCCAGCGACCGGTGAACTGATTCGAATGATGAATTATGTGGATGATATTGCCGCAACGGTGCGGCGCATCCAGGTGGGAATTACCAGCATGACCGTGGAAGAACGCAAGCGGTTGGCCGACTACATGCGCAACTCAGATCCCAGCTTTGTGAAGACCCTGGAAATCCTGGACAAGCCCTAACTCCTGGACAAGCCCTAACTCCTGCCAAGGATCTATGCCTGATGATCCATGCCTGAAGAACCATGGCTGAAAATCCGGACCATCGCAGTCATCGGCGCCGGGCCGCTTGGCCGCGGCATAGCCGTTGCTTCAGCGTTGGCCGGATATCGCACGATACTGGAAGATATTCTTCCGGCCAGCCTTCGCGCCGCAGCGTCGGAAATGCGCCAGCATCTGGCCCATGCGGCTGAACCTGGCCTGGTCAGCAAAGCCGAAGCGGAAGCCGCACTGAGCCGCCTGGAATATGCTGCAACCGTGGAACAGGCCGCGCGTGAAGCTGACCTGGTGATTGAATCGGTCCCGGAAGAGATGGAATCGAAGCTGGAAATCTTCACGCTGCTCGATAAGATATGCAAGCCCGCAACCATCCTGGCGTCGAATACGTTATCACTGAGCGTGACGGACATTGCCTCAGTGACCTATCGCGCAGGAAAGATTCTGGGCATGCGCTTTGTTCATCCTGTGCATCAGATGAAGCGGCTGGAACTTGTCCGCACACCGCAGACTGACGGCGAAACGATTGCAGCTTGCGCAGAAATGGTACGCCGCATGGGAAAAGAAGTTGTGATTGTTAAAGATCTTTTGTATCAGCCATGACTGCGCGCGAATGCGAAATTAGGTTTTGCGGCGCATCAGCCGCAGGTCCGAAAGATAAATATCCAACGGGCTTAAACCCGCGATGCCCGTCCGTTCCGTGCTTTCGCTGTTGGCCTGTTCCAGCCATTGTTCCTGGCGGCGCGTTTTTTCCGCCACCGTGGCGATCCTGCGGCGCAGATATTTCAAATCGCAGGGTTTGGTCAGGTAGTCATCCGCGCCGGCTTCATAGCCCGTCTGGATTTCCGCCGGCTTGTCCCTGGAAGTGACCAGGACTATATAAGGGGTCGCCGCTGTAGAGTTTGTCCTGAGCCATCTGCAGATGTCCACGCCGGTCACGCCGGGCATGTCCCAATCCAGGACGCACACATCCACGCTGCGTGAGCGCAACACTTCAAGCGCGCGGTCGCCATCCACCGCGGAGACCAACTGGTAACCCCATTGCACCACAGAGCGTTCCAGGACCATGCGGGTGAGCAAATCATCTTCAGCTACGAGGACCGTGAGAGGCTTCATACTTACAAGTTCTATCGACTTGAAACATGCCTACTTTAACAAAATGCACAGAATGAAGACGACATTACGTTAGTGTTCCCATTTCCCAAAATGGAACGATCAAATCAGATAGTTTTGTACTCAGTGGAACAGCAAAAACGAATGCAAAATTAAAAGGGCGCAGGTAGTGAGCTTCCGCGCCCTTTAAACGAAATGAGTTAGCCCTCTAGTTTCCTGCCGGCTTGCTGCCCATGGCGGGCAACGGCAGTCTGCCATCGGCTCCACTGGTCAAGGCCACAAATGCCGGGTCTTTATAGAGTGAGGCAAAAACGGCGTCCACGCGGGCTTCCATCATCTCTTTGCTGCGCACTTGCTGGTACCGCTCATACTCAAAGAAATGGCGCTTCAGCAGGGCCAGCGCTTTTTCTTTCTGGCCCAACTGCGCGTAAATGGCAGCCAAATTATAGGAAGCGCAAAGGACCGGTTCGTTTTCTTTGGCGATCTTCAATGCTTCGTCGCCATGTCCATTGCCGGCCATAAACGCTGCGGCAAAGATCAGGTTGAAAGGCTCCTTCGGGTCCAGTGCCAGCGCCTGCCGCGTGTACTGGTCGGCCTTGACTTTGTCGCCTTCAGAGTTCCAGTAGACGGCCAGGTTCCGGTAAGCCAGCGCCAG
>DATBCN010000407.1:0-6885 GCA_036270475.1 Candidatus Angelobacter sp.
TGCCACACATCATCGCCCGGATGTGCGCCGAGGTGGAGCGCAACCAGGAGCAGATGCGCCCTGAACTTTGCCCGTCAATCATGGAAGTAATCTCCTATTTGCAGGCGCGGGGAAAGCTGCTGGGGGCAGCGTCAGGAAATCTTGAAACCGTGGGCTGGCTCAAGCTGGAAAAAGCCGGCATCCGGCCGGCGTTTGCTTTTGGATCGTTCTCCTTCCCGCGAGAGTCCCGGGCAGAGATCTTCCAGCACGGAGTTGACCTGGCCCGCCAGCACCTGGGCAAGAACACATCGGTTACGGTTGTAGGTGATACGCCGGCGGATATTGAAGCGGCGCGGGTCGTCGGCATCCCTGCAGTCATTGTGGCCACGGGAATCTTTGGCTTTGAAGAGCTGGTGGCAAACAATCCTGACGCCTGTTTTGGCTGCGCCGCTGATCTCTTAACTGCCGGCGGCGAACTACCTGCCAAACTTAGGTAATCGCGCGCAATATTCCCACGGAGATTCGTTCCTAATGACGGTACAATAGTGGTTTCCCTGATGAAGATTTTTTTCGCCATTTTGTCGCTTTTTATCTGTTTCGCGTGTGCCGCCGCGGAGAAGCCGAAACCTGCTATTTCCAAGCAGGCTAGAAAGGCAGCGGACAAGGAATTCAAGAACGCCCTGGAGCTGCAAAAAGAAGGCAAGCCTGAAGAGGCGCTCCTGGCCGTGACTAAGGCCGCACAACTGGCCCCGGACAACATGGAATACGTCACCATGGGCGAGATGCTGCGCCAGCAGATTGTGGGCGTACAGGTGGAACAGGGCAACCGGCTGGCGGCCGCGGGCGACACCAGCGGCGCCATGCAGCGTTTCAGCGCAGCGCTCGCCATGGACCCGGGAAACGCATACGTGGCGCAACGCCTGCATGACGCGGCCCCGCCGGACCAAGATCCGGAGCACCGGCATGTTCTGGAATTGCTGGCCTCAGTGGACCAGATAAGCCTGCAACCTACGCCAGGCAAAAAAAACTTCCACATGCAGGGTGACACGCGGCAGCTCTATAACCAGATCGGTACGGCGTTTGGCGTCTTCATGCAGTTTGATCCGAACATGAACAGCCGTATTCTGCGCTTTGATCTGGACAACGTGGATTTCTACACGGTGATGGACATGGCCGGCAAAATGACCAAGACATTCTGGGCGCCAGTGGCCCTCCATGAGGCCATGGTGGCCAGCGATACGCTGGAGACCAGAAAGCAATACGAGCGCATGGCGCTGCGGACTTTTTACGTTGGCAACGTGTCAGCACAGACAGACCTGAACGACCTGGTCAACGTGATGCGAAATATTTTTGACATGAAGCTGGTCAGCATCCAGCCAGGTAAAAACACCATCACGGTCCGCGCACCCAGGGAGCAGGTGGAAGCCGCCGCCAGCCTGCTGGACAGCCTGATGGACGCCAAGCCGGAATTGATGATCGACGTAAAGGAATACGAGATTGATACGGACAACCTGCGCGAAATCGGCCTCAATATGCCGACAAGCTTTCAGTTATTCAGCATTCCCTCAGAGATCAGAAAAGTGCTGGGGCCTGGCGCTCAATCCGTGATTGACCAGATCAACAAGACCGGCACCATTGATCCCAGCAAAATACCAACTTCAGCCCTGAGCAACCTGGCCGGTTCGCCGCTGCTGGCGCCGTTCCTCTTCTTTGGCAAAGGCCTGGGATTGACGGGATTTACCGTGCCTTCCATCAGCGGAAAGCTCAACATGAATTCTTCCACCGCCACCAGCCTGGAGCACATGACGTTGCGGGCCACGGATGGCGAGGCGGCGACGTTCCGCGTGGGCACGCGGTTTCCCGTGGTGAACGGGACATTCAGCAATGTGGCCCTCAGCACTCGGGGACAGATACAGGTTGGCAACACTCCGCAATTTACCTATGAGGACCTGGGCATCACGCTGAAAACCACGCCGCATTATCACTCCAACGGCGACGTCACCTTGGTCCTGGACCTGCAAATTCAGGGCCTGGGCACGCTGCAGATCAACAGCATTCCCGATATTACAACGCGCTCCTACAAAGGAGCCATCACCATCCAGGACGGCGAACCCTCACTCATTATGGGGACGGTGACCGAACAAGAGCTGCGCTCCACGCAGGGCTTGCCGATACTGAGCCAGTTGCCGGGCCTGAAGACACTTGCCAGCCAAAACTCAAAAGACCGCATTCACAATGAATTGCTAATCGTGATTACGCCGCATGTGGTGCGGAAGCCCTTTCACGATAAGGGCAGCAGCGTTTTCTGGAAGGTAACGCCGTAAAATCACGGACCTTCACCGCAAAGGCCGCTAAGGAATTCAACCGACACTGCTCGTGACGAGCGCTTGGTTTTACGTTTATTTCAGTGGACCAAGCTTCTACTTTCCGGCATGATCAATCTCAAACTGCACAAGCCCTTTCAGCGAGTCATACGGAATGCTGGCGATACCCAGCACCATACGGCCGTTAATGAAAGTGGTGGGAGTCTGGTTCACGTTCAGGGACTCGCCCAGCGCCAGGGATTTCTTGATCCGGGCGTCTGTTTCCGGTGACGCGGCGCAGGCGGAGATTTTTGCGGCATCCAGCCCGTTGGCCGTGGCTAGTTCCTTGAGTTTGTCATCGGCTGTAGCCAGCGCGATGCCGCCCTGGTTCTCAAAGATGGCGTTGATGTATTTCCAGAATGCGTCCTTGTTCATCTGGCCGGCGCAGTCGGCGTACTGCGCGGCCTTCATGGCCCATGGATGAAGGCTTGCAGGCAGAGGAAATTGCTGGAAAGTAAAACGCACCTGGGGAAAATCAGCGGCCAGCTTTTCCACAATAGGCTGCGCGGCCTTGCAGTGCGGGCACTGCAGATCACTGAATTCCACAATCTGGATGGGCGAATTGTCACCGCCACGGGCGGGGCCAAATGCGTCCTGCAGAGTGGTCCGCGTGGCAGCGAATGGGTTAGGGCCAAAAGGCAGCGTCTGGCCGACGAATGCGATCTGCGATGGCGCGAAGAAATACAGATGGTTGGGCTCTCCGCGGTTGATGGAGACGATGATCTCCGCCAGCCCAGGCACAGCCGATTCGCGAATTGAAATGATTTGCCATGACACGCCCGGATCATAGCCAAAGCTGCGTTTCATGTAAGCGTCAACATCCGCGTTGGTCGGCAGAGCGGTCCTGGAGCCAGGCGCGGACGACGACGGCTTGGCTGGAGCGGCTGCTGCGTTGTTAGCAGCCGGCTTCTTCGGGGCGGCAGTCTGCGCGGAAACCGCAGTGGCAATAAGAGCGAAGCTGATGAATGCAAGAGTATTCAGTTTGGTCATGTGATCTTTCAAACTTCAGATTTTTGGGCAATGGGAAAACGGCGGCCAAAGCCAAAAGCTTTTGGAGTAATTTTCAGTCCTGGCGCGGCCTGCTGGCGCTTGTATTCACTGCGTTCAATCATGCGAATCACGTCTCGCACCAGCCGCACGTCATAACCGCGCTCGGCTGCAATCTGCCCGGCGGTGCGGTAATCCTCAATGTAATCTTCCAGGATATTGTCCAGGACATCATACGGCGGCAGTGTATCAGAGTCCTTTTGATCAGGACGCAGCTCTGCCGAAGGCGGCTTGTCAATGGTCGATTGCGGTATGACCGTCCGGAGGGAATTCACATAGCGGCTCAGGCTGTACACCATGGTCTTGGGCACGTCAGAAATCACGCCCAGGCCGCCTACCATATCGCCATAGAGCGTGCAGTAGCCCACGCCAAGCTCGGATTTGTTGCCCGTGGTGAGCACAAGTTCGCCAAACTTATTGGAAAACGCCATCAGGATGTTGCCGCGCATGCGCGACTGGATATTCTCCTCCGCCACGCCTTCCGGCGTCGCGGTAAACATTGGCGCCAGCGATTTGCGATATTCATCAAAGATTGCGCCGATCGGCACCACCTCAAAGCGAATGCCGAGCTTGCAGGCCAGTTCGCGTGCGTCCTTAACGCTGTGTTCAGAGGAGTACTGGCTCGGCATGGCGATGCCGGTGACATTCTCTTTGCCCAGCGCATCGACGGCAATGGCGGCAGTAAGAGCGGAATCAATGCCGCCACTCAACCCGATTACCACCCGGCTGAAGCCGCATTTTTGCACGTAGTCGCGGGTGCCCAGGACCAGAGCGGCATACGCGCTGGCATTGCCCACCGCGGTCTGCTCATGCATGTCACCCTGCATGGTCTCCGAATCAAAAAGGACCAAATCTTCCGCAAATGATTTGGCCTGCGCCACAATGCGTCCATCCGGGGCGATGACCATGCTGGAGCCATCAAAAATCAGACTGTCGTTTCCGCCGACCTGGTTCACAAACAAAACGGGGACCCGGTTGTCCCGCGCAATGGTCTCAAGCATCTGGCGGCGCAGCTCGCGTTTGCCCAGATAAAACGGCGACGCGGAAATGTTGATCACCATATTGCCGCCGGCATGCAGCAGTTCATCCACGGGATCAACGCTGTATAAGCGGCGATGCCAGAAATGCTTGTCATTCCAGGCGTCTTCGCAGATGGTCAACGCAAACCGGCGGTCGCCCAGGATGAGCAGTTGCTGCGATTTTGCCGGATCAAAATAGCGGACTTCGTCAAATACGTCATAGGTAGGCAGCAGCATTTTGGACTGCACAAATTGCACCGCGCCCTCACGCAGCACCGCCGCCGAATTCATGACCGACTTGCCCGTCTCAACCTTGGCGGGCGAAACAAAGCCGCAGACCACGGTGATGCCAGGAACGGCCCGCGCGATTTCCTGGACCACCTGTTGGCTGCGTTCGACAAAGGCGGGTTTTTCCAGCAGGTCGCGCGGGGGATAGCCGCAGACGGCAAGCTCGGGAAAGAGGACCATCTCCGCTCCCTGCGCAAGGGCCTGGCGCGAAGACTCTATGATCTTTTTTGAATTTCCGGTGAAATCACCAATCGTGGGGTTGATCTGCCCAAGCGCAATCTTCACTTCTTTAGTTTAAACCGCCGTTGCATTCCGCGTCAGCCCTACCAAAGGAAACGCTGCGGAGGCTGCTTCTCCTGTGGCTTCTGCTGGCTGTCGGCCGGCGGCCCAGTGTCAGAAGAAGTTGGTTTGCCGTTGGTGGTGCCCCACTGCGGCTCTTACTGCTGCTGTGCGGGCGCCTGGGACGTACCGGAAGCGGTCCCCGCGGCTGGCTGGACCATCGGGTCAGGCTGGTCGTCAGGACGCTTCAATGTGGGGCGGTGCGCGGGCTGGTCCGGCTGCGGAGCGCCGCTCACGTCCTGGGGACTTTCGCTGGATTTCAGCGCTGCCAGCGTTGGCACGCCGTCCTTTACATCCACTTCTTTTTCCGTCTTGACGATAATTTGCCCGCCAACCTTGGCGGTCTTTACCAGCACTACTTCATCGCCCACAAAGCGCACAAACACAACGTCCTGTGGGGCCGCGCCGTAAATCCACTCTTCGTATTCCTTGCCCTTATCGTCTTTTTCGCGGACTTTTTGCGGCGGACGGTCTTTGGCCATCACCACCATGTCATGGTTCATGCCGACCAGAACCTCATGGCGCTTTACCGCTTCCCTGATCTTGGGCGGAAGCGTATCCACAAAAACCTCAGAGGCTGTCTTGACGGAAAAATCCAGTACGGAGGACAGGAGCAGCTTCAGCTCTGGCCCGGTCATCTCCGGAACATGCTTCTTGAACTCCAGCGTTACAGCGGACCCCGTGGCCTGGGCCTGGTTTGGATCCACGCCGCCAGTGCTGCCTCCCATGCCGGAAACCTGTATGTGCTGGTACCACTTGGTTTTTTTCTTGGGACCGCCGTTGATTTCCAGATAGATGGATTTTTCACGGAATGCGATGTTCGTGATCTGGACGCGGTCGCCGATTTTTGCCGCTGCGCCGTAAGTCTGGGCCATCCGGAAGAGTTGTGCGTCGCCCGGTTTGACTTCACCATCCGGGGCGATGACCATGCTTTTATCGCCTACCGGGAAATATTTGCGCACATGGACGAACTCGGCGTCCATCACACGGATGAGCTGCATTTTTGTCCCGTCATTCAGGTTTTGCCGTCCGTCCATGTCCGCCGGTTTCAAATGGGGCGTATTGTCAGGTTTAGCCTGGGCCTGCGCGTCTGGAAGTTTGGAAGTCGGGATTGAGCCCAGGGAGTTGCTGCCCGGCGTAACAATAATCGGGGGAGGCGACTGACTCGTCGGGGGAGGCGGATAGCCGCCTTGCCCCGCAGCCAGACTGCAGGCAGTTAATACCAGGAACAGAAAAAAGATAAATGCGGTACGGGGTAACATGCGAACACCTGTGCCTGCTTGCCGTTCTCTTCCATGATTCGCTAATTTGCGCGAATTTTCAACCTATTTAGCAGCCGCTTGGATTAGATGCCAAAGCCGGGCAGAACGTGCAACTTTCCCTGCATTTCGTCCCGGAGTAGGCGGGTGGAGAGGGTAGCGTTGCACTCCCCACCCCCATGCCTCGATTAGGATTCTAAAGTCCTTACATGCCTCGATCCCAAAACATCCCAACCGGGCCCGGTCCACGTGCGGTTTCGCGTGGATGGGCAGAGATTGGCGTCAGTTTGAGAGATTGGGGTGCGACTTTTATCTCCCGCTCTTGGCTGTTCTCCGCGTCTCCGTGGTGAGATTTTGGTTTTCCGATCACGGCGATTACGTGCGATGTCAGCAATTCCAGCGATTTTGGCAATCTCTTCTGTGGCCCTCTGCCTGCGTCCCTCAGCCAGAGACCCACCCCCCATAGCACTTTTATTGAAAACAAACGTCAAACCCCAATTCGAAAGGCCTGTCAAAAGGCTGTCGATTCCCTTTTTCTCGGTTTTTCAGGGCTCCAATCCAGTTCACTTTCAGCCTTCTTTTTCCATTTTT
>DATBCN010000408.1:0-6738 GCA_036270475.1 Candidatus Angelobacter sp.
CTGGTTGGCCTCTTTTATAGCTGTTTCCTTAATGACTGCGTCAATCATGGGCACTCCCGGAAGGTCATGTACCTTGTAACCGTAGGGTAGTACATCTTCCGCGTACCGCGTTAGTGACATTAGTAACCTGCACCGTTCCGACGGGAATCGTCTCCAATCCCCTAAAACGCAGACCTGCTTTAAATCCCGGTTCGGAAACAAAGCAGACGCCAAATAAAGAAGGCCCAACCCTCGTGGTGGGCCTATGTGTTCCGTTTACCGCGATTCCGAAATCGGAATGGTCACTGGCTGGTTCAAAGAGAACTCCAGCAGGGTTTCACTGGGCACATGGACCTGGTCGCCTTTGGTGGCGACCTGGACGGCGGTCCCTGCTCCAGCGCCAACACCAGCGCCAATGGCAGCTCCTTTTCCGCCTCCGGCAATGGCACCAATTACCGCACCCAGGGCTGCTCCTCCACCTACTTTTGCCGCCGTGTTACCAGTGCGCGACTTGCCGGAAAGCTCATAATCACCGGTGGAAACCCCATAAGTCTGGCCGTTCACCACAATACCGGTGAGTGAGAGCCGTAGCTGGGACTTGCCCGCCAGGTGTCCTGCCTCTTTCGCTTCCTCAAGGCGGCCATAAACGCTGGCGCCTCTTGGGACCACGATCATGTCATTCACATACAGCGGTTGGTCCAGGGTGGCGGCAAATTTGTCGCCAACGTGGTTGCGGTCAGAGTCGATTGCGTCAATAGTCCGCACCGTCAGCCGTGTTCCTGTGGGCACCGTGATTCTGTCGCTCAGGTCAACCGGCGCAGGCGAGCTTGAGCGCGCTGGCGGCGGAGCATAATTTGGTTCTGGACGGGGCGCATAATTCGGTTCGGGGCGGGAGGAATAGTTGTCATAGTTGGAGGAGCGCCCGCCGTCAACGTCAAACCTCAATGACACAACATCGGCCACCGGATAATGCTGGACCGTCGAGCCCACGCGGAAGCTCAACTGCGCCTCGGAGCCGCCAATGAAAGTCCCTTTGATTACGCTGCCGTTTTTAAGTTCAAGCGTATCGGCAAATGCGGAAAGTGCCGGCACGCAAAAGCTGACTGCCACGATTGCAAGAAATATCTTCTTCACACTTACCTCCTGGCCGGATGAGACCCTTACCTCAATAAGTTACCCTGTAATTCTGGTGGTTGTAATAAATTAAGATGCGGAAAGTGAAAGCAAAGTTGCTGGAATCAATGCAGTCACTGGCGGCACGGCAAGAGACTCACAAAAATGCATCACCTTTGGTGCCTCCAGGAGTAGAGTATTTTTAAATGAAGTCAGCTGCGATCGGCATACGCGTCCATTCCGGGTGGGGCGCGCTGGTGGTCTTATCGGGCACGCATACACACGAGCAGATCATAGAGCGCCGCAAGGTTGTTATCACTGATTCCAGTGCCACTAGCGTAACTCAACCCTATCATTACGTTGAAGACATGGAACTTCCTGCGGCGCAGAGGCACCTGGCAAAGTGCGCCACCGACTCCAGACGTCTGGCCCTGGAAGCTCTCCATCGCATCTCCAATGAATTACGGGACCGTGGTTTTATCCTGGTTGGTTCCGCCATCCTGCTGAGTTCAGCGCGGCCCTTGCCAGACCTGGATGAGATTCTTGGATCTCACGCATTGATTCACACTGCTGAAGGCGAATTTTTCCGCCTGGCATTTCGTCAGGCATTGGAACGGCTGGAAATTCCCGTAACGGGCATCCGTGAATCAGAACTTGAGGACCACGCACAAAAGGCATTCGGCAAAGCGGTAGCCGACGTTCACAGAAATATTGACAATGCTGGGCGCTCCCTTGGCCCACCCTGGACCAAAGACGAAAAGGCGGCCGCACTCGCAGCGGCCATTGTGCTTGCCGGGAAGTGAAACCACGCTCTTTTACGCTCAAAAGTCCACGTCTTTCATAAGGTCGGGCCAATAGACCAAAGGAGCGCCGTCGCGCCAATAGATTCCTTCAAATCCAGCCCAACTTTGGATTAGACTCATCCGTTCAAAATTCAGGCGTCCAAAATTCAATGCAAGGCGGTCTTTGATATGCGTCATTTAATGCGTTCTACGATTGCTCTCTTATTGGCCACGGTTGCGCTTTCTCCCTGGCGGACCGTACACGCCCAGCAAGCCCCGCAGGAAGAGCAACCTGTCCTGCACGGATATCACAAGGCGCCGCAGCCAATTTCTGACATATTGAGCGCCCGGCCAACGCCGCTGGTCCAGATAAGCCCCAACGGCAAGTGGCTGCTGGCCGCAGACCGTCTGGGCAATCCGCCAATCGCGGACCTTGCACAGCCCATGTTGCGGTTGGCGGGCTTGCGCATCAATCCAGCGATCAATGGCAGGCATCACCCGCCTCGCATCGTCCGCTTGCGCCTTTACTACACACAGGGCAACGAACAGGCAGAGGTAACCATACCCCGCAACGCCTACTTGAGCGCGCCGGAGTGGTCGCCGGACAGCCAGCACTTTGCCTTTACTAACACCACGGCCAACGGCATTGAATTGTGGACCGGACAAATTGGCACCTATACAGCCACCGTAACTCCTAAAGTCAAAATCAGCGCCATCCTGGGCGATGATGTGCAGTGGATGCCCGATGGCAAGACGCTTCTCGTACAAACCGTTCCCGCCAATCGAGGCAATCCACCCGCAGAACCTAAATCTCCCGAGGGCCCGATTATTCAGGAGAGTGACGGTAAGCGCGCCCCAATCCGCACCTATGAAGATCTGCTGCAGAACCCGCACGATGAAGACCTCTTTGATTACTACGCCACAACGCAGCTTGCTTTTGTCAAAAACGGCGTCGCCACTCCCATCGGCAAACCCGGTGTCTTTGCCCGCGTGGAACCGTCGCCGGACGGCAAGCATCTGCTGGTAAGCCGCATTCATCGGCCTTATTCTTACCTCCTGCCGGAGAGTGATTTTCCCCGCGAAGTAGAAGTCTGGAGCCTGACCGGCAAGCTGGAATACAAAGTGGCCAGCCTGCCGCTGGAAGAGCACGTCCCGATTGAGGGAGTTCCGCTCGGCCCGCGTGACTATCAATGGGTGCCTATGCAGCCCGCCACGCTTGTCTGGGCCGACGCACTGGACGGCGGCGATCCCAAAGCCAAGGCGCCGTTCCGCGATGAACTCATGATGCTGAGCGCTCCTTTCACTGACGATCCCCGCGAACTGGTAAAACTGGAACAGCGCTTTGTGCCCGCAGGCGCCGGCGGAGGGGGCGGTGGTTTTCGCTCCGGCTCAGCCATTGAGTGGGGCGAAAATGGCATTGGCCTGGTGCGAGATTACAATCGTGACCGCCGCTGGCTGCGTACCTTCCTGGTCGACATCGCCAAACCCGGCCAGCAGCCCAAGCTGATCTGGGAGCGCTCCATTCGCGATCGCTACCGTGATCCCGGCTCACCCCTGATGCGCACCCTGGCCAACGGCAAGCGCGTGTTGCGGCAGCAGGACAGCGCCATTTTTCTGGCTGGCAGCGGTGCATCGCAAAAAGGCGAGTTTCCTTTTCTTGACCGCTTTGACCTGAAAACCATGAAAGCGGAACGCATCTTTCAGTGTCAGGAGGGCCACTATGAATCGGTGGTAACGCTGCTGGCCGATGACGGCTCGCGCTTTATCACCCGCCATGAGAGCCCTACTGATCCGCCGAATTATTTTGTCCGCACGGCAAACGGCGCGGACAAGAAGGCGCTTACTGATTTTCCCGATCCTGCGCCCCAACTGCGCGGCATTACCAAACAGCTTGTGACTTACAAACGCGGCGATGGCGTTCAACTCTCATTTACGCTCTACCTTCCCGCCAATTACAAGCAAGGCGAGCGCCTGCCCACCATTATCTGGGCCTATCCGCTCGAATTTAATGACGCGGACACCGCCGGTCAGGTCTCCGGTTCGCAGTATCGCTTCACCACCATCACGGGCATTTCTCACTTGTTCCTGCTCACGCAGGGTTATGCCGTGTTGGATAACACAACCATGCCCGTTGTCGGCGATCCTGAAACCATGAACAACACCTATGTGGAGCAAATCGTCGCCAGCGCCAAAGCTGCCATCGATAAAGCGACAGAACTGGGCGTGACCGATCCTGAGCGCGTCGGCGTCGGCGGACATAGCTATGGCGCTTTCATGACCGCCAATCTGCTGGCCCATTCTGATCTGTTCCGTGCCGGCGTAGCCCGAAGCGGCGCGTACAACCGCACACTGACGCCGTTCGGCTTCCAGAGCGAACGCCGCACCATCTGGGAAGCCCCGGAGATGTACATCAAGGTCTCGCCGTTTATGCAGGCCGACAAGATCAAGCACCCAATCCTGCTGATCCATGGCATGGCCGACGATAATTCCGGCACCTTCCCCATCCAGAGTGAGCGCATGTACCAGGCGCTTAAGGGCAACGGCGCTATCGTTCGCTATGTGCAGCTTCCTTTTGAGGCCCACGGCTATCTGGCCCGCGAATCCACCGAACACACGTTATGGGAGATGGTGAGTTGGTTCGATAAATGGGTCAAGAACGCTCCGCCCTCCGGCGAAGCCAAGACTGCCCAGACCGGCAGCGCCAGGTAAAGGCCAGCGCTATATGCACAGCCTTGTAAAGAGTAATCATCTATCCGGCGGATAGATGATTACTCTCTCATTATTTCTTTGCCGCCGCCTTCTTCTTGGGTGCAGGGCTGGCCTGGCCTTTGGTTGGATCGTCTGCCGGATTGACATAGGTGAGCTTAAACGGCCCCATGGCGTTTACCTGCAGTTCCGTTTCGCCTTTGGCCATGGCGTAATGGCTATGGCTTGCCGGGACCACCGCAACTGAATGCGCGGGCAGACTCGCGAGCGTGCTCTCATCAAATTTGTCTCCCATGCCAACGCGGAATTCGCCGGAAAGCACGGTCACGTTTTCCGCCGTGGGATGGAAGTGCGGCATGATCCGGTAGCCATCCGGCACCTTCAGGCGAACGATGAATGGGCCAGGCTTGCCGGGATCGCCCGCGAGAACGGCAAATTGCGCACCAGCGGGAAAGATAGGGGGCGCCGGGCCCCACTGGATTTTGTCGGGTGTAACTACAACGGCCGAGGGGCCTGCAGGTTTAGCTTTAGCAGCGGCTTTCTTCGCCGCGGCTGTCTGCGCCAGGGCCAGGACTGGGAGCAGCAACACGATCGCCAACAATCTACGCATGTATCCTCCAAAATGGTTGAATTAACGCGAGCAAGTTGGTTCAATTCTACTCTGCCCGCGGGAACGCCAGAATAAAAATGAACACTGGGAGCCAAGCTGGGCATCTGTTGCTGTGCAGGATATTTCTACCGGAGAAAATGAATGCCAGCAGGCACAAAACGCATTCGACTAGAGCGCACCATACGCGCCAATCTTCCATTCAGTGATGCAGTGTGGCACGGCGACACCCTGTATCTATGCGGGCACATCGGTCTTGATCCTAAAACAGGGAAGCCACCGGCAACCGCGGAAGAAGAAGCGCAGTTGGTAATGGACGGCGTCAAGCGTACGCTTGCGGCTGCGGGCTTGACCATGGACAATCTGCTCTCCGTGCAGATTTTCTGTTCCGATGTGACGCTGTTTGAAAAATTCAACGTGGTTTACCGGACATTCTTCCAGGGAGAATTTCCGGCGCGGGCGTTTCTGGGATCGGGCAAATTGCTGTTTGACGCGCGCTTTGAGGTGCAGGCAATCGCAGGCAGATAACCCTACCACGGAGACACGGAGAAGAAAAACATACCGCCGATCAGCACGGATAGACGCGGATCAGGCGGAACATCATGGGCGCAACGCCACAAGGCGTAACGTCACTGGAAAGACGCGAGCTGGTAGTTCAGCAATTCGCCGATCCGGTTGAGGGTGATGTCCGCGGGCGGATAAGCGCCAACAATTTTCGGATCAAGCGCATAGTGTCCCTGCCGGGGAAAGACCGTGGTCACGCGGGCGCCCCAGATTTTTTTTACCTCGGTGAGGATGCGGATTTTGTCATCGATCAGCACGTAGTGCGCGGCAGGGAAGCGGCGCTCCACGTCCTCCAGTTCTTTTTCTTTGTGAATATAGATGAGGACTCCGTCAACGGAGTCAGAAATGCCGGAGCGCTCAACTTTTAGCGGCTGGAAGACCACGTCGCCGTCTGACAGCACCACGGCCTTGCCCCATTGCCGCACGTGCTCCACTGCGTCCAGCGAATCAGGATAGAGCCGTGTGGCGAACGGATAGTTCACCAGAAAGTGCGAGACGGTGAGCAGGCTGGGATCGCGCGGGCACTCTACGCGGTAGCGCTGCAAAGCGCCCAAATAGTCAGCATACCCAAGCTCGGTGCGCAGTTGCTCAAAGATGTCCCAGTAGCGCTGCTGGCGCTCCGGACCAACCTGTTTTTCAAGATAGCGCTTCAGATCAGCAGTAACGCGGTCGTTGTCCAGCAGCGTATTATCCACGTCGAAGAGGAAGACGGTGTCAGGCATGGAAAAACTCTACCACTGATAAACCTACCACGGAGGCACGGAGGCACGGAGAAGAGAAGAGCAAAACTATTTACCACAAAGGACACAAAGGAACACGGAGGAAGACAAAAGGGAGAGTGCGATGCAGCAGCCCGCAGGGCGAAACAGCTTAGGCCGGGTGCGGAAGCCCTGAGGCCCGCGACCGAAGGTTTGTGGACTAAATTGAAGCCGTATGGCGGGAGCAAAAGAAACATTTCAGCACCGGCCCGGAATACCTCGTACTGGG
>DATBCN010000409.1:0-10180 GCA_036270475.1 Candidatus Angelobacter sp.
AACGACGGAGGCACAAGCGGCCTCCGTCGTTTTTCTTTAGCATCAGCCGCATTTCCGGTTTTGATTGTTTGTTTCACTTTCTTGCTTTGCGCATGCCATGGCCCCTCATACCATGTCCCAGGTCAATTCCATAACCGGTGCCCAGGCCGTGGTCGCTGCATTGTTGCGGTACGGAATAACCTCAGGTTTTGGCATACCCAGCATCCACAACATCGCGCTGTATGAAGCGCTTCGCCAGACACCCGAATTTCATCATTGGGTTGTGCGGCATGAACAGGCTGCCGGCTTTGCCGCAGACGGCTTCCATCGCTGTAGCGGCAAAATCGCCGTCATATTTGCCTCCACGGGGCCGGGCAATCTCTTTACCCTGGTGCCTTTGCTGGAGAGTCTGCAGACCAACACTCCAGTCCTTTTGATCGGGACCAACATCGCGTCATCGCTGCTGGCCAGCACCGGCGGAGCGCTGCATGAGACGCCGGAGCAACTGGAGATCATCCGGCCGTTAACCCGCTTTGCCCATCGCATTACTCACCCGGACGAAATCAGTCAGGTCTTTGCCCAGGCTGCCGCAACGCTCCATGGTCCAATGCCCGGACCTGCATTCATTGAGATTCCCCACGACTTCTTTTTAGCTCCTTTGAACGCAAATCTTCTGGATGCTGGGGCCTCGCCAAAATCAGGTCATATTGCTTTGCCTCATGAGACAGATCACGCCGCGCAGCATATTGCCCAGTGCCGAAAACCGACAATTCTTCTCGGCGCTGGAGTGCGTAATGCCGTGGGTGATGTCCGCCAGTTTGCTGAGTTGCTTCAGTGCCCTGTGTTCACCACGACCACAGGAAAGGGAATGTTTCCTGGTGACCATCCTCTTTCTCTTGGTTGTATCTCCCGGTTGGGAGCGGTGCAGGATGTTTTTCTGGAAAGCGATTTGCTGATTTCTTTTGGCGCTCGTCTTACCGAGTTTGATACCGGACGGTTCGGACTAAAACTTCCCCGGCATCATATGCAGGTGGTCGAAGACACGCGCTATGCTGGTGAGCGCACCGTTTCCGCGCGTATTGTTGGCGATATCGCTGGGATTGCAAAGGCGCTGACTCAGCGAATTGAGCCTCACTCACCTTGGTGCGACATTGATGGAATAAAAACTCAGGAGACCGAACGCCTGGAAGCTCTGGCGCAGGAGAGCTATGCGGCGCTCAAGCTGGTTCGCGCCGCCATGCATCGCAATGATGTCCTGGTAAACGATCAATCCATCCTTAATTACTGGGCGTCAGCTTTTTTCCCTGTGTTGGAGCCGGGAACATTTTTATATCCTCTCGGCTCAGGTACGCTGGGATACGCGCTGCCTGCTGCCATTGGTGCTGCGTGCGCCATGCGCCGGAAAAACGATGCACGGAAAATCATGTGCATTGCCGGTGACGGCGGCTTCCAGTACACACAGCATGAACTGGCTACGCTGGCGCAGTATGGATTGCCGGTGAAGATTCTGCTCGTCAATGACGAGTCATACGGGGTCATTGCTTTTCTGCAGCGCTCCATGTTCGGCCAGACGCATGAAATTGCCCTCAAGAACCCTGATTTTTGCCGCGTTGCGGAAGCCTATGGCATCAGGGCCGAACGCGTCACTTCGATTGCCGCCCTGGAGCAGCGCATGCCGGACTGGCTTGGGTCCCAAGGCCCCGCGCTGCTGGAGTGGCGCACAACACTCAAAGCGCCATGGGAGACAGGAGCCATCCCGCGGCCAACCGGTATGCTCCAAAAGCTTCCTGAGTGATGGAGGATGCCACAAGCTTCAAAGGAGACCAGATCGCTTATGTCCGCACAGGTAGATTCAAAGACGGTAAAACAACTTTTCGACCTGACTGGCCGCGTCGGCATCATTACCGGCGGTTCCATCGGGCTTGGCCGCCAGATGGCGGAGGCGCTGGCTGAAGCTGGGGCCAATCTGGTTTTGTGCGCGCGCAAAAAAGAACGCTGTGAAGAAGCGGCGCACGACCTGGAAAAACTCGGCGTGCGCACCCTGGCCCTTGCCTGCGACGTGAAGGACCAGGGCAGCGTTGAACAACTGGTTGCCAACACCGTTGCGGCATTCGGACGAGTTGATATTCTGATCAATAACGCCGGCATTTCCTGGGGTGCTCCCACCGAAAAGATGACGCTGGCCGAGTGGAACAAGGTGATAGAGACCAACCTGACCGGGACTTTTCTCTGCGCCCAGGCCGCCGGTAAAACCATGCTCAAACAGCAGAGCGGCAAGATCATCAACATGGCGTCAGTCGCCGGGCTGAAAGGCGCTCCACCTGAGGCGGTGGAGGCAATTGCCTACCATGCCAGCAAGGGTGGAGTGATCTCATTTACCCGTGACCTTGCCGTGAAATGGGCGCGGCACAACATTCAAGTCAATGCTATCGCGCCTGGATGGTTTCCCACGCACATGTCGGACAGGGTGATTGAGCACAAACGGGATTATCTGCTCAGCCACATTCCCGCGCGCCGCTTTGGCACTGACCATGACTTGAAAGGCGCTGCGGTCTTTCTGGCATCTGACGCATCCGCCTATGTGAACGGCCATGTGCTGGTGGTGGATGGAGGCCAATGTTCCTGAGTACACTGAGGTCATCATGATTATTCCCCTTACACCGCTGCGATTTCTGCGTTACTCCAGCCAGCAGTTTCCTGGCCGTACGGCCGTGGTCTGCGGCGACCAGCGCTTTACCTACGCACAATTCTCTGACCGCACCGCGCGCCAGGCGGGTGCGTTGCGCGGCCTTGGACTGCAACCGGGTGAACGGGTGGCTTTTCTCGGCGCAAATTGCCATCGTCTGTTGGAGGGCTATTACGGCGTGCCGGAAGCCGGCGGCGTGCTGTTGCCTCTTAACATCAGGCTTGCTCCCCAGGAACTGGCCTACATATTAAATGATTCTGAGGCGACAGTACTATTTTTTGAAGAACAATTCATTCCGCTGGTGGAGTCGTTTCGCGCGCAGCTAAAATCCGTCCGCTCATTTGTTCCGCTCGATTTCACGCCGAACGCTCCATGGATGCTCCAACAGAATTATGAGCAACTGCTGGCTGCGGCCACACCGTATCGCACGGATGTAATGCAGGTAGATGAAAATTCATTGGCCGAGCTTTTCTATACCAGCGGCACCAGCGCCAACCCAAAAGGCGTGATGCTGACGCACCGCAACATCTATCTGCATGCGCTCAACGTCGCCATTGCATTCCCAACCACCAGCGAATCAGTGGAACTGCACACCATCCCTTTATTTCATGCCAATGGCTGGGGCGTGGCGCACTCGCTTACGTATATCGGGGGCAAGCATGTGATGGTCCGTAAATTTGAAACCACGGAAGTGTTCCGCCTGATTGAGCGCGAAGGCGCGCAATCCTTAAGCGTGGTGCCAGCCATGGCAACGGCCCTGGTCAACTGTCCTGAGCGGCCCAAATTTAATTTGAAAAGTCTGCAGCGCATAAGCATTGGCGGGGCAGCGTCTTCACCCACGCTGGTGCGTGAAGTGGAAGAGAAGCTGGGCTGTGCCTGTTACTCCGGCTATGGGCTAACAGAAACTGCTCCGGTGCTGACCACGGCGCGCATGAAAGCCGGGCTTGACTGGCAAGGACCGCAGCGCTTTGAAAAGCTGGCCTGCACGGGTCACGCCGTTCCCGGCGTTGAGGTGCGCGTAGTCGACCCTGAGGGCAATGATGTTCCGCGTGATGGCCGGAGCATTGGTGAGATTGTGGCCCGCAGTGACGGTGTGATGGAAGGCTACTGGAAACAACCGGAAGCCACGGCAGAAGTGATGCGTGGCGGCTGGTTCCATACCGGTGACATGGCCACCATGGATGAAAACGGCTATCTCCTGATCGTCGACCGCAAGAAAGACATCATTGTGAGTGGCGGTGAGAATATTTCTTCCCTGGAAGTCGAGAAGGCGCTTCTGGCGCATCCTGGAATCTACGAAGTTGCCGTGATTCCCGTGCCGGACGAACGCTGGGGTGAGGTGCCGCGCGCATTAGTGGTAACAAAACCAGGCGTCACGCTTACTGAAAATGAAGTGCTTGAGTTCTGCCGCAGCGGCCTAACTCATTACAAATGCCCGCGCACGGTAGAGTTCCTGGAAACGCTGCCGCGGACCGGGACCGGCAAGGTCCTGAAAAAAGAGCTGCGCAAAAAATATTGGTCAGGGACGGAGAGCATTCGTCCGGAGTTTGCGACCAAGAAGTGAACTTGGCCGAAAGATCTCGACGTTGTAATTTTGGCTTTTTCTGAAACCTTGAGCATAGCGAGAGACCCATATAGCAACGACGCAACACAGGGTTATTTCCGAATGTTTGCTGAGAACTTATTCCGGTTCGATCAGCAATTAAGATCGTAGGGGTCCCTCGTTGCGCTCGGGATTTCAGAAATGGCCGTGCAACGACAAAGCTAAAAACCATGCCGCAACGAATACTCGACGCTCCCGAAGCCCTTAAAGACCTGGTTGGCCAGGAAATAGCTGTCACTTCATGGTTCACCCTTGCCCAGGAGCGCATCCAGCAATTCGCCGATGCCACGCTCGATCATCAGTGGATTCATGTTGACGTTGACCGCGCCCGCCGCGAATCACCTTTCAAAGCGCCCATCGCCCACGGCTTTCTTACGCTTTCACTGCTGCCGCACTTTATACATGAAGCGCTTGAAATCAAGCAAGGCGTGCGTCTGGGAGTCAATTATGGCTTGAATCGCCTGCGTTTTGTCTCGCCAGTCGTCGCAGGATCGAACATTCGCGCCCGCATCGTGCTGCAATCGTTAAAAGATGTACAGGATGGCATGGAGGCGGTTTTCAACGTCACTGTGGAAGTGGAAGGAGGAAGCAAGCCGGCGTGCGTGGCGGAATGGGTTGTCCGCTATTACCGGTGAGTCAGCTTTAGGACAGAAGCAATTTTATAATCCTGTTCGTTCGGTCGCGCTCAGTCCCACCTTCATCAGTGTGCTAGCCACCTGACCCAGCGCAGCGAACCGTTCATCTTTGGTGAAGCCGTGAAAATAGCGGTAATAGATCTGCTGGATGATTACCGCCAGCTTAAACATGGCGAATGCATAATAGAAGACAATGTTAGAAAGATCGCGGCCAGTTTTCTCGGCATAGCGTTGCGCCAGTTCGGCGCGCCGCAGCATTCCCGGGGCAATCGTAGGTCCCCAGCGCACCATTTGCATCTCCGCGGAATCGTCAGGGTCAATCCAGTAAGCCAGCGCTGCACCCACATCGGTGAGCGGATCGCCCAGCGTACACATCTCCCAGTCCAGCACGGCCTTGATGCGGGTGATGTCCGCGGGATCAAGCACCATGTTGTCAAACTTGTAATCATTATGGACGAGCGTTGCGTCGCTTTGTGCGGGCATGTGCTCGCGCAGCCACGCTGAGAGCGGCCCAACTTCTGGCAGGTCATGCGTCTTGGATCCCTGGTAGCGTTCCATCCAGCCGCGCACCTGACGTTCCAGATAGCCTTGTGGTTTGCCCAGTTCGCTCAGGCCAAGCTTTGCATAATCCAGTCTATGTAATGCGGCCAGGTTATCGATGAACGATTCGCTCAGCTTCCGCGCCGTTTCCGGCGGCAGCTCCAAACCTGCGGGCAGATTCCGGCGCAGGATCACACCACGCACGCGCTCCATTACGTAAAATGGCGCTCCCAGCAAGGACTCATCAGTGGAGTAAAGCAGCGGTTGTGGAGTGGGATACGCGGGATGCAGTTTGGCCAGCACGTGATACTCGCGCCCCATATCATGCGCGGATCTTACCTTGCTGCCAAACGGTGGCCGCCGCAGGACCATTTCTTTGTCGCCAAGCGAAACCGAATACGTAAGGTTGGAGTGGCCGCTGGGAAACTGCGTGACCACCAGCGTGCCGCCAAGATCAGGAAAATGGCTGCGAAGATACGGTCCAAGGCGGGTCAGATCCAGCTCTTCTCCAGCGCGAATTGGCTTGGAGCCATCCTGTAACGCGTCATCGACGGGGAAATTCTTTGTGGCTTCGGCAGACATTGGTGCTCGCGTCCTTGTTCAACTTGTATGTTTACTACCTACCGATGCGTGAGAAACTCCGGATCAGTAAAATGCGGAGTTGCATTGTACGTGCTTAGAGTAAATCGTCCGGCAGAGAAAAGGAACTCACTGAAAGAGCAGTTGCGCACCATCCACGCCGCCTTCAACGTGGCTTCAGTGGAGAGATCAAGCGCCCGCTGCATGGCCACTCCCACGGGGCCGCCGGAGCTGAAAATCGCAATTTGCTCTCCACTACCGCCGTTGGCTGCAAGCTGGGCAAGCCCGCGCTGCACACGCGCGCTAAAGTCAGCCCATGGCTCAATTCCTTCCAGCGGGAGTTTTCCATCCGCCCACCGGCCAATGATGACTTCAAAAATCTGCTGAAATGTTTTGAACTGCTCCGGACGAGTGCGCGCGTCCTGAAAAGCCTGATGCATCACCTTGATGTCAGCATCGATTTCAACCAGGCGAGGCAAGCTTCGCTCCATCACCGCCTCGGCCTGAAATTCGTCGAACGCTTCCACCACTTTTGGTTCGGGCCAGGAAAGTCCGGCGGCCTTGTAGGCCTCACCGGCGATGCGCGCCGTCTCCCGTTGGCGTACCTTGGGTCCGCAATATACACGGTCAAAACCCACTTTGAGTTCCGCCCAGTACCTGCCTAAAATGCGGCTTTGCTCCTCGCCTTTGGCGGAGAGCTTGTCATAATTACGTTCCAGAAAAGATGCTTGGCCGTGCCGGACCAGAAAGAGGGTGCTCATTCGGATTTTTATTGTATGAAGGCAGAGGATATCATGCGCGCGACCTCCTTGCGAACCAGGCACGCAGCCCTTCAAGGCAAGGGCGCTCACACTATCTGCATGAAAAGTTACGGCTTCTTTTCCTGCAGCGGCGCCGCCTGGCCTGCTGCCACGGCCGGCACGGTTGCAGTGCCATTGGCAGTGCCCATCAGTCCGTTGGTGTTGTCGCGCACGGCAAGGCGAAGAATATATTCTCCCGGAGCAAGCTCCACGGTTTGACTGCAGGGAAAGATCATCTTCATTACTTTTTGGTATTGCTCCGCTGTAAGCGCGGCATTGAACGTATTTCCCTGGACGCGCATCGGTTCGCCTTTTTTGGAATAAACCCTGACTCCGCAATCGATGGCTGCATGCTGCAAGCCATCCTCTCTCAACTCAAAGCCAATCGCATGGGGATCAACTCCAAAATTGATTTGCACTTTTCCGTTTTGCGCTGATGGAGGAACCACTACCGCCTGGAAGGGGAGCGCCGTAGAGATGGGGTTGTTGATATCCAGAGCCGTTCCCAGATCCACGGCTAGAACTTTCGGGTCCTGCTTGAGGTAATCTTTCGGCTCGACGGCGAAAAATCCCTGGCGGTAATGCAGCTTCACTCCCGGCCGGTTGACTTTAACGGCGATTTTGCGAAAGCGACCATCCCAGTTTTTGTTTTCCGGGTAGTAGCCCAGCGTGTAATACGTTGAGCCATCGTCCATGCTTTCTCGAACCGCTTTTTCCAGGTTGTTTGTGTTGTAGAAGGCCTTGCCGCCGGTCTGGTCGGCCACGGAATTCATGGTGGAGTGCGAGTCAGTTACCGCTTCATTTGCGCGGTTGATCTCCGTGGCCTGTTGCGATCCCAGGCCAACGCGGCCTGCTCCGCGAGTGCTCCGCCCCAGGTATTGCCCGTTGCTGTCACTATTGCTGAGCGACGAATATGCGTCCCGGTTGGTCAATGTGGCGGCGTCCACTGGATAAACAGCCACTTGCGCATTGGAGAGCAGGTCGGAGGCGTGGTCAATCTGGGTCTGGTAGCTCTTGACCAGGGGCTGTACCAGGGAGGAAATTCCGCTATTGCCGCCGACAGTCGTGTTGCCGGGGACAAAATATGCCGGGAAAGCCTCAGACAGCCAGATCAGGTTCTTGCGTCCAGGATATCCGGCAAGATTACCAGCCAGTGCGCCCAGTTGCGCCAGTGTAAGGCTTACGCGTTCATCCAGTTGATTGATGGCCTGGTCCTGGCCAAAACGCAGGATCGACTGCAGCATTGCATCGGGCATCTGCTCTAAAAGGCTGGGCGGCAGATCAGATGCATTGGAGACATCCGCCCGTACGCTCATTGTATTGTCCCTGGCTTTTTTTACAGCTTCCCGAAGCAGCGCAGGGTCAGTGGTGAAGTCCTGCAGCATGCGCAGCTTTGGCCCTAGCGCATAAACAGCCAGCGGCTGGCCTGCGGGGAGCTTTTCCAGAAATTTAAGCATCTGCTCACGCGCGTATTTCTGGTTCTGGCTGGTTACGTTGATTCCGTCCAACAGCAGGACGTTCAAGGTGCTGTTGGTCTTGAATCGAGGCATGTTGGTGATGCGTCCGGGCGGCACCGTTGCCGCTACCAAGGTGGCCGGCTGGCCCTGCGCCTGGCTTGGCTGCTGGAAGTTAAAGACGCGGACCTTCTGTTCCGTGCCTTCCTCGCGCACGCTGAAGTCTTCAGCCTTGAGATCCGTAACGGGAACTCCCTTGCGGTCAAGAACGATCACATCCACCACCACCAGCCTGGTCTTTACTTTCAGGACCGCGGTAGTGCTTGCTGGGCCAGCGGGCTGCGGTTGCGTTTGTTGTGGCGCGGGAGTTTCAGCGGGAGACGCAGTTTGTTGCGGCATGGCCCCAACGGCAAAAATGACAAGCAATGCGATGACGAAAATTATCCTGCGTGAAGCATTACCCATTGAATAATCCGCTCCAGGGAAAGTTAGCTATTTGAAACTGTAGGGATACTATATCTCAGAATAGGCGGCTTGCCAGGATTCTAAAAAGCAACTTCACCCATAACCATCTCTTGACTATGGCTTTTTCTCCGTGGCTGGATCCTCGGCGTTCTCCGCGGATGGCGCAACCGTGAAAGGCGCATTGGAAGAGTGCCGACCGCTCCTGTATGTCCATCGCGAACGCCCAGGCGGAAGAGATATTGTCCGGGGGCGAGATCAAGATCTGCCGGCAAAAGGGCATTGTGCCGCAACAGCTAAAGACGGCATAACGTTCAGTTTTAGCGACCGAATTTACCGCCGCGCGTCAGGAATATGCAACTCAACTCCATTGGCTGCATTGGCCTGTTCAGTCGCTGAGGCGTCAAGATCAGCTATCACGAACTTGCGTGCGGCGTGTTCGTCAAAGATCCAAAGCGTCTGGCCAGTGATAGCGTAACTCTGGGCCGAGATGCGGTGGCCATCACGGAAAATAAAGACCGTGGCTACGGCAGGGTCTTTGGCGGAGAGCGATGCACCTGAGCCAGCGGCTGCACGGTCATCGGCATAGCGCCTGCGTTCTTCACTGCGCAGGTCCTCAACTTCATCGGAGAGTCTCTGGACATCGGCGGAAAGCTGCACGCTGTTGCCATTGTCACTGTTCACGACCACGGGCGGTGCTGAGTCTCCTCCGTAGTAGTCACCGGGATAATAAGGGTAGTAGGGATAGTAGGGCGATCCCAGGAAGAACCCGCCGCCGAAGAAGAAGGGAGAGAAGCATCCAAAACATCTATCAAAGAAGGCAAATGATCTGTGGCCGAAACGGCGGAACCCAAATGAACCGAAACCACGTCTTCCGCCAACAAATCCTGAGCGGAACGGGCCGGGAGAAAATACCCGCAAGCCGCTTGAACGCTGCACCGATCCAAATCTACGAAAGCCTGAGCTTGACCGGAAACCAGACGGGCCGGATGAACGGAAGCCAGAAGGTCCGGCGGACCGGAAACCAGACGGACCAGCTGAGCGGAAACCGCCAGACGAGCGGAAACCACTGGGGCCTGCCGAATGAAACCCGCCGGAGGAATGAAATCCGCCTGAAGAATGAAAGCCACCGGAACCGCCATGTCCCGACATTCCGCGTTGCGCGTTTAACAAGGAGGGCGCTAGAAGAGCAGCCGATCCTAATACAAAGAGGGAAGCCAGCCGTTTCATACTTTTTATTCTAGTCCTTCCGCAAGGGCCCAGGCGCAGATATTTCTCCAATGTTTTCAATCATCTGCTGCAATTGACAGCCACAATTATAATTCTCCGCATGAAAAGGACCGCTCTCTTCGTACCTATCATCACGCTTTTATCCATTTTGTCTTTATCCATGTCAGCCTTGGCTCAGACCAGGAAACCGAAAACCGGTGCTTCTTCGCCGG
>DATBCN010000410.1:0-3876 GCA_036270475.1 Candidatus Angelobacter sp.
GTTTGGGAAGCCAAACGCTGCAGCGGAGGCAAATGGCAATTGACCATTAAACTGAAAATTGTCCTCGGCCTTCAGCACGTCATAAAACACACCAAAGCCGCCTCGCACGCTCGTCTTGGAATCACGGAACGGCTGCCAGGCAAAACCCAGGCGCGGCGCGAAATCATTTCTGTCAGGGAAATTCGCGCCTTTTGGTGCGCCGGGGTCGCCGGGAAAGACCAAACCGATAGGAGCGCCTGGAAATATCGTGGAGTGCTGGCCCGGAATAATATCGAAAGTCCGTCCCTTGGTGTCTAATTTGGGTGTGCTGTATTCGTAGCGCAGACCCACGGTCAGCACCAGGTTGGATTTAACGTGCCACTCATCCTGGCCAAAGACAAAAGTCGATTTGCCGCGGATGTTAGAAGGCGCGGCCGGAAATTGCAGGAAGTCCGCCGGCAATCCAACCAGGAAGTTTGCAAAAGGATCGCCCGCGCCATTGGAACTGCCAAAGTCGAACAGGCCGTTGCCGATGAAATCAAAAATCTGGTTGTTCTGGAACGCGATGAAGCTGCCGCCGAACTTCATGGTGTGCTTGCCGCGGGTCCAGGAGAATGTGTCGGAAAAGTTGAAGGTGTTGCTGGTGAGATTCGAGGGGCCCTGAATGCTGAAGCCGACAACAACTCCGGGAAAGTCCATCCGCGTTGGGCCGGTGGGAAGGTCTGGAGTGATGTTGATGCCAAGCGCGCTCGGGATGGGCAGAGTGTTGGCGGGCTTGGACTGCAGCGTGTCATTTCTCTGTGCTGAAACATGAAACTCGTTCAGCGCGGAAGGTGACAGGATTCGCGTGTAAGCCACATGAACAAATTGCCGGTGGTTTTCAAAAGTGGAATTGAATCCGGGAATTCCTCCGGGGCCAGGGTTCAACTGCGTGTTATGAAAGCGCCCCAGTGTAGCGGTGAAGTGGTCTTTCTCTGACAGGTCCCAGTCAAACTTGCTGGTCATTTGATCATAGTTGTTCTGCGCCGGGTTTTGGAAAGATGCATTGGCAGAGCCGGAAATCGGCAGCAATTTGGCTTGCAGGTAGGCTTTTGCCACCGGATCGAACTTTGTTGGATCGATGATTCCCTGGGCCGCAAGGGAGGCGTTCGGCTGGAAAAATGGGTTCGCCTGCAGGAAGCTGGCGACGGAAGCCTGATTGGAGGAACCGCTGAAGTCTCCCTGAGATTCCTGTGTTGTCAGTACCGTGACCTGCCCGCCAGGCACCAGTTGTGATTCCCGCTGCCCTTCATAGGACCCGAAGAAGAACAATTTGCTCTTCTTGAATGGGCCGCCCAGCGTCCCACCGAATTGATTTCGTTTCAATACGCCGCGTGGCTGGCTGTTGAATTTGCTGAAAAAATCGTTCGCGTTGTACGCGTCATTGCGGTTGTAGTCGTAAGCGCTGCCATGCAGGGCATTTGTCCCGGATTTAGTCACCACGGTGACAATCCCACCGCCATTGCGTCCATATTCCGCGGTAAAGTTGCTGGTAAGCACCTTGAATTCCTGCACCGCATCCGGATTGGGGTTATAGACAACGCCATTGTCCAGAAGATCGTTGTTGGCTCCGCCATCCAGGATGAAAGTATTGGAATCGTTTCGTCCGCCGGAGATGCTGAATGCCGTGTTCGCGCTGGCGGCGCTGGTATTGTTCGGATTGTCCGCTGGCAATACTCCGGGCTGCAGCAACGCAAGGTCCAGGACGTTGCGGCCATTCAATGGCAGGTCCTGCACTGAGCGATCTGAAACCGTGGAACCTAATGTGGGATTGATGGTCTCAACCGTGGTTGCGGTGCTCTCCACGGTCACCGTTTCAGTCTTGGTGCCAACTTCAAGCTTAATATCAATCTTGAGCGATTGGTTAATTTCCAGTTTGCTTGCGTTCGTGGTTACAGGATTGAATCCTTTATGGTCCGCCGAGACAGTGTAGTTGCCAATGGGCAGCGCCAGCACCTGATACGAGCCGGAAGTATCCGTTACAGTCTCGCGCGAAACGTGAGTGGCCGCATTCGTTACCACGATATGCGCGCCGGGAACAACCGCGCCTGAACGATCACTTACCGTCCCTACAATTCTGCCGCTTGCGTCCTGCGCTGGAATGAGACGAAAGAAAGCCAATAGAAATAAGGTGATAGTGAGTGTTTGTCTTGCGGACCGGAATGTTTTTCCGCTTGATTTCATAAGTGCCTCCCATTCTTGAAGACTTGCTTGCAAGTCATCACGGGACAGGTGCAATTTGACCCATCGATGTTGTGCCCTTGCTCGGTGTTTAACCAAGACTAGTAGCAAATAATGCTCCAATTACGCATTGAGTTGAAAACTCTCGGTTTCGGAACAAGCCAGCAGCGCGGCTTGTTGCAAATGTGCAAAATTTTGGAGAGATATACAAAAGTCGGAAGGCGGTCGTTCCATAATGGAACTCAAAATTTCGTTTATAATGGCCCCATAGGTTCCGACCACATCCGGCCTGAGGCATACCTGGCCCTTGTGGCGGCTCCTTGCTGATGCAAGGACGAGGGTCCTGTGCGGAAACGCCTGGGCCTCCCGTTTGGAAAGGAACCGAAACGCGCCCCCGGCGGCGCATTTCTCTCTCCGTCCTTCATTTTCTGTACTTCATTGCATCAGCGCACCAGCACTTGGTAAATCGCATGATGCGGCTTCAGGACAAACACGGGCGTTCCATCACTGACCTGCGGGTCAGCATCACGGACCGGTGCAACTATAAGTGTGTCTATTGCCGCACCGGCAATGAAGGCGCGCAATATTCTGAGCTGCCCTTTTCTGACTATCTGCGGCTGATCAAAATATTTATCGGCCTGGGAATTGAAAAAGTCCGGCTCACTGGCGGCGAGCCTCTGCTGCGTAATGGACTGGTGGATTTTGTCCGCGATCTCGCCGCGCTGCGTACTCTCGATGGCAAAAAGCCTGATCTGGCGATTACCACCAACGGCCATCTGCTGGCTGAATTGGTCCAGCCGCTCAAGGATGCCGGACTGCGGCGCGCCACCATCAGCATGGACGCCGTAGACGCGGAGAAGTTTGCCCGCATCACGCGCGTACCCAACGGATATGGCAGTGTGCTGGCCGGAATCAGGGCAGCCAAGCGCGCAGGGCTGGAGCCGGTGAAAGTGAATTGCGTTCTGCTGCGCGGCTTTAATGAAGATCAGATTATCGAATTTGCCCGTTTCTCTCGTGAAGAAGGCGTGGTCGTGCGGTTCATTGAATTCATGCCGCTGGAAGAAGATCGCGTGTGGTCGCCAAACGTAGTGGTGCCCATGGATGAAATCCTGGAAAAGCTCAACCAGTTTCGCCCCGTGCGCCAGCTACCCAATGAACTCAGTGAGACGGCGCGGCGCTATACATTCGACGACGGCAAGGGCGAAATCGGGATTATCGCGCCTGTCTCGCACCCTTTCTGCGGACACTGCTCGCGCGTGCGCCTCACTTCAGACGGCAAGATTCGCACATGCCTGTTTTCACTCCTGGACCATGACATGGCAGGACGTATGTACTGCGGCGCCAGTGACAGTGAATTAACTGATTACGTTCGGTCAGTGGTCGACCAGAAAGAAGCCCGCCATCATATCGGCGAAGCTGGATTTATCAAGCCCTCGCGCAGCATGGTGCATATTGGCGGTTAGTCCGTCCATCTGCAGGTAACTTGCAACCCATACATAACGTTAGTAAAATCCGCTCCATTCCCCCTGGAAAGCGAAGACGTGAATCTCCTCCAGCAATATTGAATTCCCCCACAGATCGCATTGAAAACAGGATAATAGTGTCGAAAGGGACAGCAGGAAACAGTTTAGAGGTTCAGCCACGGGACCCACATATGGCGCTTGCGGTGGAAGTTGC
>DATBCN010000411.1:0-24217 GCA_036270475.1 Candidatus Angelobacter sp.
GAGCTCAAAGCAACGGACAAACAAGACCGCGTGATCTTCTGGAGCGGCCAGGCGGAAGACGGTGGTAAAGGTCCTGTTGAGCCGGGCGCACATTTCTATCGAGCGCTTCAGATTGACTCTCATGGCAATCCCATCAACAAACGAAATGCCTGGTCAACCCGCGCAACTGTCTACGTTCGCCTGATACCACCTGGCGCAGCAGACACCGTTCATTATCGTCTGCAGATTCCAAAAGATGCAGGCGACAAAATCAGATTACATGCGCGATTGCTGTACCGGAAATTCTCCTGGTTTAACACACATTTTGCCTTTGCCGGCGTCTCAGATCCAAATGCAGCGCCGTCACAGACAACACCTGACTTTGACGACCGCTCTATGTCTTTCACCGGTGACACGTCCAGAGTGTCTGGCAACCTGAAGAAAATTCCCGACCTGCCGACCATCACTGTTTCTGAAAATGAAATCACTCTCAATGTATTGCCGGCCAATAGCAAAATAACTCAGCCCAAAGTGGCATTGCAGCCTGATGACTGGACGCGCTGGAATGATTACGGCATTGGCCTGTTCCTGCAAGGGGATTTAAAAGGAGCGCGGCAGGCGTTTGAACAAATTACCAAAATCGATCCCAAGAATCCTGATGGATGGGTCAACTTGGGCCGCGTTGCCATACAGGAAGGAGATGTCGCTCGCGCCCGCACCGTTCTTGAAGAAGCGCTGCAACTCAAGCCGGAATTGGCGCGCACCAATTACTTCTTTGCGCGAGTCTTGCGCGCTGAAGGCAACTATGGTGCGGCAGCAGAACGCCTGCAGAAAGTCATAACCCAATACCCGCAGGACCGCGTTGCGCTCAATGATTTGGGACGGATCTTCTTTCTGCAACGCAAATATGCTGAAGGCATCACGCAGTTGCAGCAGGTATTAAAGATCGATCCTGAAGATCTTCAGGCCCACTACAATCTCATGCTCTGCTATCAGGGCCAGGGTGACAGCGCGAAGGCCCAACTGGAACAAAAATTGTATCTGCGTTTCAAGGCCGATGAGTCCGCGCAGGCGCTTACCGGGCCATATCGCCAGTCCCATCCGCACGACAATAATGAACGGCAGGCGATCCATGAGCACGGCTCAGTTCCTCTGCCTGCACTTCTTTCCCATGCATTGCATCGCCCTTCTGGGCCGCGTCGTCAAACTTTAACTCCCGCCGTGCAAGCTCAATCCATCGGCAGGCCTGAGCCAGCAAAAGGAGGCGGACAATGAATTCACGCACAGGACAAACCACGATGTTCCTGGAAATTCTCTGTCTGCTTTGCGGACTCAGCGCATATGCGCAACCGGCAAACAGCAATGTTCGCTTCACAGATATTACCCAGGCTGCGGGCATTCACTTTGAGCACACCAATGGCGCTTTCGGCGGCAAGTATTTGCCTGAAGCGCTTGGCCCCGGCTGTGCATTCATTGACTATGACAATGACGGCTTTCCAGACATCCTCATCGTCAACGGACAGGATTTTCCCGGCCACGGCCACGCTCAGGCAACGCTTAAGCTGTATCACAACAATGGCGATGGCACATTTACCGATGTAACTGTCAAAGCCGGATTGAACATAAGCATCTATGGCATGGGCGTGGCCGTTGGCGATTATGACAACGATGGCTATGATGATATTTTTATCACCGCGCTCGGCCAGAGCCTTCTCTTTCACAACAATGGCAACGGAACATTTAAGGACGTCACGAAAAGCGCAGGACTCTCTGGAATCAAAGAGTTCAGTACCAGCGCTGCCTGGGTGGATTATGACCGTGACGGCAAGCTTGATTTGCTGGTCGCTAACTATGTGCAGTGGACGCCACAAACAGACGTTCGCTGTACGCTCGATGGCCTGCATAAGTCATACTGCACGCCGGAATCCTACCGCGGCGCTTCTCTGCGGCTCTGGCACAACTTGGGCAACGGCAAATTCCAGGATGTAACCAACTTTGCCGGGCTTTACGATTCCAGTTCCAAGAGCCTTGGCATCGCTGTGCTTGATTACAACAATGACGGTTGGCCTGATTTTCTGATTGCGAATGACACTCAGCCTAACAAGCTCTATCTAAACAATCACAACGGAACATTTACTGAGAGTGGCGTTTCCGCGGGTATCGCTTTCAGTGAAGACGGCTTGGCGCGCGCGGGAATGGGCGTGGATGCTGCCGACTATGATCGCTCCGGGCGTCCCAGCGTTATCATCACAAATTTTGCCAACCAGATGATGTCTCTTTATCACAATGAGGGCAACGGGCTTTTTGTAGATGAAGCGCCCAAGTCAACGGTTGGGAAGTCTTCCCTTCTCACCTTAGGATTTGGCTGTTTCTTTTTCGATTACGACCTTGACGGCTGGCCGGATATTTTCGTCGCCAATGGGCACATTGAGAGCGACATCGAGAAAATCCAGAAGCGGATCAAGTACCGGCAACCGCCGCATCTCTTCCGCAATTTAAGCGGTGGCCGGTTCGAGGAAGTCACAGCGGATGCGGGCGCGGCTTTTGGCACACCGCGCGTCGCGCGCGGCGCAGCGTACGCTGATATTGACAATGACGGCGATCTCGATCTTCTGATTACTACCAACGGCGGCCCGGCAGTTCTCTTCAGAAATGATGGCGGCAACAGAAACCATTCTCTCCGGATCAAACTGCAGGGAGTGCAATCAAACCGTAATGGCATCGGCGCGGTGGTCCGCATTGAGTATTCCGGTGAAAAGCAATGGCAAACGCTCCGCAGCGGCTCCAGCTATTTGTCCCAGAGTGAGCTTGTCCTTACTTTCGGCTTGGGATCAAAGACAAACGTGAGCCGCATAGAAGTCCAGTGGCCCAGCGGCCAGACTGACAAGCTGTTGGACATCGCGGCCGACCAGACCATCACCATCAAGGAAGGCGTTGGGATGATCTTAAGAAAGCAATTTGATAAACGCGCATTGCCCGAACTCAAAACTGCCGGAACCGTACGCTGAATAGGGACCTATCACCATGCCAGCTTTGGTTGTCTCGGGTCTTCCAGTACACAGGAAACATATCTCCGTTGACGATCTTGCGGCGGATTGGTTTCCTTGTCCTGACAAAGCTCCTGCGCCTGAGATCGCGCGTCGATATCATGAGGGCAAATGCATTCTGATAACAGGCGCCGGCGGATGGATTGGTTCAGCCCTTGCAAAAGCTGTTCGCCAGGCTGCGCCGCATCGTTTGATTTTGCTCGACCACTCAGAGCACGACCTTTCTCAGGCGTATCGCGAGCTTGTCGAAGAAAGCCCGTCCGAGCGGTCTACTCTTGTGCCGGTGCTTGGCGATATAGGCGATGAGCGTCTGTTGCACGCGATCTTCCGCCGGTATCGGCCCGCTATCATTTATCACCTCGCCGCGATCAAGCATGTACCCCTTGCTGAAAGCAATCCTTTCGCTGCAATTCGCAACAATGCAATTGGGACTTACAGGCTGGCGCTGGCGGCACAACATCATGGTTCTGCCGAATTAATCATGGTATCGACTGATAAAGCCGCCACTCCCAGAAGCGTGATGGGAGTTTCCAAACGCGTAGCGGAGCTCGTCATTCTCAGCTTGAGCGGCCAAAGCACAAAGTTAAAAGCTGTGCGCTTCGGCAATGTCTTTGGGGCACGCGGCAGTGCTGTACCGTTGTTCTTGCGTCAGATTTCTCAAGGCGGGCCAGTCACTATTACTCACCCGGAAGTCCAAAGATATTTTTTCAGCTTGCAACAGGCAATTGGACTGGTCCTGAGCGCTGCATGCTCGGCGCAAACTGGCGGTATTTTCATCCCTGCCTATGGAAGACAGATCCGAATTCGCGAGCTCGTGGAGTGTCTTATCCGCCAGGCAGGATTCATACCCGGCAGGGAGATTCCAATCTGCTTTACTGGTCTGCAGCCCGGTGAAAAGCTGAGTGAAGACTTGCTTTCCAGTTGTGAGATTGCGGGCGCTCCGATTAGTGATGTCCTGCGCAGCATAAACAGCCCATGCACGGAGGCCGCGTGCCTGCATCGCGCAATCGCTCAACTGGAGCACTGTGTTGAGCAGTTCGATTTTACCTCGATACTTAACATCCTGGGCGAAATGGTCCCTGAGTATCAACCAAGCGAAACGCTGTTGGCATCGGCAGCCATGCAATGGCTCAGGCCGGAGGTCATTTGAAAAGCAAACGCACCATCGCTGTCGTCACCAGCTCCCGCGCGGACTATTGCCACTTGTATTGGCCGCTGCGCGAGCTGTCCCAGAAGCCCGGTGTTGATCTCCGCATCATAGCTTTTGGTCCGCACATGTCTCCTGAATTTGGGCAGACAGTCCAGCAGGTGGAACAGGATGGCTTCAAAATAGCCGCCAGGATTGAATGCCTGTTAAGTTCTGATTCTGACGTCGGCATGGCAAAAACGATCGGAGTGGCTTGCCTGGGGTTGGCGGACACTCTAGGCCAGTTGCGGCCTGATCTGCTCGTGATCATTGCCGATCGTTATGAAATGCTTGCGCCGGCTTCGGTCGCCGTGGCGTTGCGTATTCCCATTGTTCACATTGAAGGCGGCGAAATTACCGAGGGGGCAATTGACGACCAGGTAAGAAACGCGCTCACCAAAATGGGCCACATCCACTTTACCTCAACCTATCGGGCACGCCAGCGGCTCATCGCGATGGGAGAGGAGGAGTGGCGTGTCCATCGGACAGGCTCGCCATCTCTGGACCATCTGCGCCACCATCGCTTGCTCACGCGCAAGCAGCTTGAGTGCAGGTTGAATCTGGACCTTCAGGCCCCGTATATTGTCGTCTCGTATCATCCCGTCACCATGATGCGCGATACCCTTGCGGAGACTGACGCGCTCTTTGCCGCTCTCAGTAATGTCCCTGAGCAGATCATGTTTTGCTATCCCAATGCTGACGCCGGCAGCCGGGCGCTGATTGATCGCACACGGCGTTTCCTCGCCGCCCACAAACACGGCAGGATGTGGACAAACCTTGACGCCGTTACCTACTGGAGCATGTTGCGCTCCGCCAAAATGTTTATTGGAAACTCAAGCAGTGGAATCATGGAAACCCCTTCGTTCGCTCTACCGGCAGTAAACGTCGGTGTGCGGCAAAAGGGACGTGAGCGTGGACGCAATGTTCTGGATGCCGGACCTCTTGCTAGCGACATTCTATCCAAAATAAGTATTGCCCGAAGCAGCGCATTCCGCAACAACCTGGCCGGAATGGAAAATCCTTATGGGAATGGTACCGCTGCCGGCATCATTGCTCAGGTCTTGAGCGATATTCCTCTTTCCGCCGAACTGCACTTCAAACATTCCCCTTCACTCCAGATTCAGGAGAGCACTCATGAGAATACCGCTCTCTGCTCCTGACATCATCGAATCGGATATTGAGACGGTCACTGCCGTCTTGCGAACTAAACGACTGAGCCTTGGACCGATGCTGGAGAGGTTCGAGCAGTCGCTGGGGGACTATATTGGGGCTCCGCACGCCATCGCCGTCAGTTCAGGCACCTGCGCTCTGCATCTGTGCCTGCGCGCCCTCGGCATCAAGGAAGGCGATGAGGTGATCGTTCCGTCTTTTACCTTTATCGCCGTCGCAAACGTTGTCCGCTATCAAAACGCTATTCCTGTTTTTGTCGATATTGAGCCGGAGAGCCTGAATATTGCTCCTGACAGCATTGAACAAGCCATTACACCAAAAACTCGCGCCATTATTGCCGTGCATACCTTTGGATGTCCAGCAGACATGAAGGAAATTCTTGAGATTGGCCGCCGTCACAATCTCTTTGTAATTGAAGATGCTTGTGAAGCTCTGGGCGCGGAGTATCGCGGCAAGAAATGCGGGATCTTCGGTGATGCCGGAGTTTTCGGGTTCTATCCTAACAAGCAGATCACTACTGGCGAGGGCGGCGCGATTGTCACCCATGACGCTGATTTAGCACGCCTCATGCGCGGACTCCGTAACCAAGGACGCGTAAATGGCGATGGAAACAATGAGTACGGAGAGTTGGGATATAACTATCGCATCTCTGAGATGAATTGTGCGCTGGGAAATGCGCAGCTTAAGCGCATTGAATCAATCTTGCTCCGCCGCGCAGAGATCGCCCGCATGTATGTGGAGAAGTTGAGCGGCTGCCGCCATATTATTCTGCCGCAGCTTGAAGCCTCCCACGGTTCCATAAGCTGGTTTGCCTTCGTTGTTCGTCTTGGCGCGTCTCTTGATCTCGCCGCCCGTGAGTGGATGATCCAGCAGATGGCCGCTCGCGGCATTGAATGCGGCAGATACTTTGTTCCCATCCATCCGCACCCTGTTTACCGGCGCGAGCCGTGCCGCGTGAGCGCCCTTCCAGTCACCGAATGGGCTGCTGCACGTGTCCTGGCTTTGCCTTTTTTTAACAAGATTAAAGAATGTGAAATACAGGAAGTGTGTGAGACCCTCTTTGACCTGGTTGCCGAACGTCTATGCCATGTTAGAGATGACGCTGCCCTCAGCCGAGAATAGCTGCACCCTGAGCTGATTCCAATCGGTACAACAGACTGCCATGCAATGGAGACTTGCATATCGCGCCGGTGCGGTAATTCAGAACCCACTTTCTCTTAATGGTGAATCCTGCTGACTGAAACAGGGTTTTTAGTTCCTTTTGTATAAAGAGATGTCCATGTGTGCAAACCGGGCGGTTGCCTATTTTCCAGGATACAAACACGTCTCCATTCGTGCCCGACCAGAAAAAGCAATCACGTATCATGTGCCATAACGTTCTGCTCCATCCATGGACCACGGCATTGTAGCGGTGGTTCACATCAACAAACATTACGCCATTGGGCGCAAGCAGACTTCTGGCTTTGGCCAGGGCCACCAATCTCTCTTCGCTCGTCTGGATGTGGCCTAAAACGTTCCATAGGCAAATGATTACATCGAATCGCAAATCGGTTTCTGGAATTTCCGCCGCTCTGCACTCCCAGTATTGGACTTTCTTCTGGCATTGAGTACGCATCACGGCGCTGGGTTCCACGGCAATAACGTGCGGGATTTCTGCACCTTCAGCGATGATGCAGGTACGGCTTGCATCGCCCGCTCCAATATCAAGCAAGGACTTCGCACCCCTGACGTGAGTTGCAATGATCTTTTCCACTGCTTCCAGATATAGGCTTCTGGCGGCGGAGATTGACTTGTAGAAAGGCGCAAGGGCGTCGTAAGCAGCAACAGCGTCAAGAATCTTCGCCTCTTTATGTACGCGGGTTTTCATCTGCTCACAAGATCGGGAACTTTCTGGCCCGCTGCGGTGCAGCGCTAGGTGCAAGACAGTTGCTCCTCACCGAATTTGCGTGCGGAGAAGAGATTTTTTTGACCGCAAATTCATCCGCGAGCACGCAAATCAAACAACCATCTTCGTCTTAGGAGTGCCGGAAAATAAATACGATGGCGGAAGTGAGGCTTTCGTGCGCCCGACAGTACTCAAGATGAGTAAACCAGGCCTGCTGGAACGCAGCCGCCTGCTGCTTAGAAGTTCCTTCCCTGACCTGATTGAGAAAGATGGCGAAGCTTTCTTCCAAACCGGACGCCTTGTGGTGGAGACTCTCCAGAAGTTCATTGAGACTGTCCGAGGGGGGCATATTTCTGCACTGCGTTGGTTTTATTCATCACAATTTACCGGCAGCCGCCTTGGCCTCAACCATTTGGCTCTTGATTCAGTAAAAGATGATGTCCGGATTTACCGGGCGTTCACAGAAGAGCAGGCATGCAACCGGGACGAAGCCGTAACCGAGTGGACTTCCTATCTTGCCGGCTTCGTCGCCACCAAAGAAATTTCACTTCACCTGCATAGGCTGGAAAGCTGGCGGCCAAACCGCCCGCTGATCACCACAATTCGCTTTGAGCATATAGGCACGCCTTACGGCGCAGAGAGAGCGGGGATTGACAGGATGTACTTTCGCGTTGCCTGGATATGCATCGGCAACTCTTTGCAAATCCTGGAACAAACTCTGGTTGAAGGTGAACGTATTCTCGCGGACCAGGAACAATTTACTGACGTTGCCCATGCAGCAGGAATCGATTTTGAAAACAAGTATTACCCTCAATTTCTCAACCAGCCTTTGAAGTTCGGAATGATTCGCTACGGCCCCGGCGGCATCACTGCCGTGGACTACGACAATAACGGACTGTATGACATTTTCATCCCGGACGGAGTTGAATCAAAACTGTTTCGCAATCGCGGCGATGGAACGTTTGAAGATGTAACCCGCCAGGCCGGCTTGTCAGGACTTGATGGCGTGAGCGTTGCGGTATTCGCGGATTATGATAATGACGGGTTTAAAGACCTTTTTGTCTCACGTACTTTCCAGCCAAATCAACTCTTCCACAATAACGGTGACGGCACTTTTACTGACGTCACCGGGGACTCGGGCCTGGGTGAAGACTGCTGCACTACCGTTGCTGCCTGGGCCGATTACAACAATGATGGTTTCCTCGATCTCTATGTTGGCCGGTACATGGACCCACGCAAAGCCATCCCTACTACTTTCTATGCGCGCAACGGCGAACCGAACCAACTCTACCGCAATAACGGTAATGGCACGTTCACCAATGTAACTAAAGAAGCCGGCGTGGGGGACACGGGGCTCTGTCTGGGCGTGGTGTGGGGCGACTACAACAATGACGGCCATGCTGATCTTTTTGTGGTGAATGATTTTGGGCGAAAAACGCTTTACCAGAACAACGGCGATGGCACGTTTACTGATGCCACGGTCAAAAGCAACACGCTGGCTTACGGCGCTGGCATGAGCGCCTCCTATGTGGACTATGACAATAACGGCAAGTTTGATTTTTATGTGACCCATATTCGTTCTGAACATTCATGGTATGCGGAGGCTCCTACCGTGCTTCGCTACATGCTGAGGTCATTTACCCAGGGGACTTGGAAAACCGATTTTCCGCTGTACATGGAAATATTCCGTCAATCGGGACTGGGTTTCGTCGGCGTCTTCAAGCAGATGGCTTCAGGAAACACGCTGCTGCGGAACAAAGGCGACGGGACCTTTGAAGACGTTACGGCCAATGCGAACGCGAATCCGCTGGGCTGGTTCTGGGGCGCGGCCTTTGCTGACTTTGACAATGACGGCTGGCAGGACCTCTATGCCGCAAACGGCTGGGTCTATAACGATGAAGGGACCGAGATTGAACTGGATTTTCTCAACAACGTTGTAACCAACCAGAAGACCTACAAAACCGGCATCTATTTTGATCCTAAATATTTCGGCGTCAACTCATGGCACGGATGGGAACGCAATCGCCATCTTCGCAACAACGGAGATGGGACTTTCCGCGAAATTGGCCGGGCCGTAGGCACTGATCTGGTGCTGAATAGCCGCGGGGTGGCGGTAGCAGATTTCTGGAACCGTGGAGTCATGGACATCGCCGTGGCCGCTTCAACTGGCCGGCATGCCTTATTAAAAAATACCGGCGACTATAAGCGCCACTGGCTGCAGATTGAACTTGTGGGGACTATCACCAATCGCGATGCCGTGGGCGCCCGCGTAATGATTGAAGCAGACGGCTCTCAGCAATGGCGCGAAGTCGTTTTAGGCGATGGTTACGGCTCGCAAAGCTCGCTCCGTCTGCATTTCGGGCTGAATCAACATACGATCGTAGACAAGATTGAAGTTCACTGGCCTGTTTCTGAACTCACGCAGACTTTCAACCATGTAAAAGCCGACCGAATCCTGCAGGTCACTGAAGGAGAGACTGATTTTGTTGAAAAACATTATCCAGTGGCGCTCGGCTAAAGCAACGTTGGCGTTGCTGTTTCTGCTGCCATCTCCAACAAGGGCCCAGTCCCCCGACCGGAAAGCCGTTAGCCATAACAACCAGAGTTGGTTCAAGAACGTGACACACGCTGCGGGGATTCGCGAGTCGCACCATGTACGCCGTTTTGACAATCCGTACGCTGAGATCATGCAGGGCTATACGAAATTAGGCGCGGCCGTGGCCGTGGCAGATTATGACGGTGACGGCTTTGAGGATATTTTTGTCACTGACTCCTGCGCGACCTGCAAAAACCATCTCTACCACAATAACGGTGATTTCACTTTCACTGATGTGGCTGAGCAGGCAGGCGTAGCCAACGGGAACGATGCCGACAATGCTTCAGCCGGCGCGCTCTGGCTAGACTTTAACAATGATGGCCTGCCTGATCTTTTTGTTGCGCGCTTTGGACACAGCATCCTTTATCAGAATATGGGAAACGGCCAGTTTCGTGACGTGACCAAGCAGGCCGGCCTGGACCGTTATTTCAATGCAATCAAAGCCATTGCTTTTGATTACGACAAAGATGGATTCGTTGATTTGTTCATCGGCAGCTACTTTCAGCCGATGGATATCTTCCATCCGGCCACGCCGCGGTTCTTCCCGGAAAGTTTTGAAAATGCCAATAACGGCGGCGGTGTAACCGTATTTCACAACAATGGCGATGGCACATTCACTGACGTAACATCGCGAGTGGGCGTCATCACCACAGGTTGGACCCTGGACCTGGGGCATGGCGACGCCAACAATGACGGTTACGACGACCTATATGTAGCCAATGATTTCGGCACAGACCGGTTTTTTCTCAACAATGGTAACGGTACATTCACCGACAAGACTGAGACGGCAATCGGCTTTGATACCAAGAAGGGCATGAACGTTGACTGGGGCGATTTCGATAATGACGGTCTTCTTGACATCTATGTTACCAACATTACCGATGAATACATGCGCGAGGGGAATTTCCTTTGGCGCAACAATGGCAATCTCACTTTCACTGATGTATCCCGCGAGACCGGCACCTATGAGACTGGCTGGGGATGGGCCGGCAAATTTTTTGATTATGATAATGATGGCTGGCTCGATCTATATGTGATGAATGGCTGGGTGTCTGCAGGAGCTGAAGATTACATTCCCGACATTTTTGCCATGATAACGCGGCCCGGCATCGATTTTGCGGATGCAAGAAACTGGCCGCCTATCGGCAGTAAGTCTCTCAGCGGATATGAGAAGAAGCGCCTGTTTCACAACGACCACGGACACTTCTTCAAAGATGATGCTGCCCGCCATGGCCTTGATTCCACCAAGGACGGCCGGGGGATTGCCGTAGCCGATTTTGATAACGACGGTCGCCTCGATCTGTTCGTGACCAATGCTGGCGATGAGCCATTTCTTTACCGGAACGTCCTTCCCACCGGCGCGCATTGGGTAGGGTTTGTTTTGGAAGGCACAAAATCCAACCGGATGGCCGTCGGCGCGCAAGTCAGGTTGACCGCGAATGGCAGGACCTACTTGCGTTACGTAAACGGTGGAAACGGCTTTGCCAGCCAGTCTACCGCGCGCGTGAATTTCGGTCTTGCTGCAACCACCAAAATCGACAAGGTTGAAATTCGCTGGCCTTCAGGGTTGGCACAAGAGCTTCCGCGTCTCACCGCAGACCACTATTACAAGGTTATCGAGGGCAAATCACCCAAAGCCTTCAAACCGGGAAAGGCAAAGCCATGAAAAAATCACTTTCTTTGGTCTGGCTCCTTCTTCTAATTGCAAGCGGGCTGTTTCCATGCCAACTGCCTGCATCCGATGCCGACTATCAGCAGGGCATGAAGGCATTAAGTTCCAATGATTTTTCCACAGCGTTGCGCTACCTGGAATTGGCCGTGGCCGGTGACCCGGACAATCTGCGCTATGGCAGCGATTACCGGCAAGCCATTATCCGCAGCAAGGAATTTGACCGCGCTTTGAAATTCTTTGATCAAGCTACTGCCCAGCATCCCAAATCAGCCAATCTCCGCCTGAATTACGGCTTTGCCTATGTTGACAAGATTCCAGCAGCGGGATCGATCACCCAGGTGATCCTTGCCAACAACGCTCTCACGGAATTCACCAGGTCTCTCGAGCTCAAGCCGTCCTGGATTGCCTATTACACTCGCGGCACAAGTTATCTGTTCTGGCCAAAGATCTTTAAAAGAGCGGCGCTTGGCGTTGCCGATTTGCAGCGCGCCATGGAAATACAGAAGTCTGAGCAACGCCACAGATATCACGTTAAGGCATATATCGCTCTGGGTGACGGCTATTGGAAGACCGACGATCTTGTCAAAGCACGGGTAGCATGGGAAGCAGGCTTAAAGGAGTTCCCTGCCTCAGCAGCTTTACAGCAGCGCCTTTCCCTCAAGGGAGACGAACTAAAAAACCTCATTGAAGCCCAATTTGATCCGGCTGCACGCGTCAATACGGATTTGAGAGACCTATGGACGGACTAAAAATATTCAAGGCATATTTCACATTGGCTGTTTTTTGCGCTTCCACATGCGCATGGGCCGCCGATGGCGCACAAACCGCTATTCGCTTTGAAGAGATCGGCGCCAAGGCAGGGATACGTGTCCAGCACCACACACGTAGATTTCACGGCAAAAATGCTGACGTTCTGCGAATGTTTACCTCCGGCGGTTCCGCCGTCGCCGTGGGAGATTACGACAATGACGGTTACGAGGACCTTTTCGTTACTGACTCTGACACTGGCAAGCCAAACCATTTGTTCCACAACAATGGCAACCTCACATTTACAGATGTGGCGGCAGCGGCCGGCGTGGCCGGAGGGAACGATCCGCAGTCTGTCGTCTCTGACGCGATTTGGTTTGATTACGACAATGATGGGAAACTGGATTTGCTGCTGGCGCGCTTTGGCACGCCAATCCTTTATCACAATGAGGGCAATGGCAAATTCAAGGACGTGACGGCGTCTGCCGGACTTACTAAATTTGCCAATACCATTGGGGTCATCGCGTTCGATTTTGACAATGACGGTCATCTTGACCTGTTGTTCGCAAACTACTTTCGCCCAGTGAATCTGCAAGATCTGAAAGATCCACACGTTCTGCCCAATGATCTGGACAATGCCACTAATGGCGGCGGCGTGACTCTGTGGCGCAATACAGGCAAGGGGACGTTTGAAGACGTGACTGAAAAAGCCGGCCTGGGCAAAGTGAAGGGCTGGGCGCTGGATGTGGGGCACGGCGATTTTAACAATGACGGCCTGCAGGATATTTACATCGCGTGCGACTATGGGACCGACCATCTTTTTATGAACAACGGCAACGGAACGTTCCGCGAGGTCACAGATAAAGCAACCGGATGGGACACCAAAAAGGGCATGAATGTAGACGTTGCCGACTATGACAATGACGGCTGGCTCGATATCTACGTCACAAACATCACCGATGAATACATGAAAGAGTGCAACATGCTGTGGCATAACAGCGGTGATGGTACGTTTATTGACGTCGCCAAGGAAACAGGCACCTGCAACACGGGATGGGGTTGGGCCGCTAAATTTGGTGATTTTGATAATGATGGCTGGCAGGACCTTTTCGTGGTGAATGGCCTCCGCTCCGCCGGGCCGGAAAGTTATGTCCCGCTTTTGTTGCCCGTATTAACTACCCCAGGTCTTGATATCACTGATGTAAACAATTGGCCGGACATAGGCGGCCGCACCTGGAGCGGATATCAGAAGAAGCACCTCTTTCATAATCTTGCCAATGGCAGCTTCAAAGAGATTGCGGCTGACGCAGGCGTAGACAATGAAATGGATGGCCGCGGCATAGGCATGGGAGACTTCGACAATGATGGACGTCTGGACATTGTCCAGACCAATGCCGATCAACCTCTGCTCTTCTACCACAACGTAACCGCAAAAGTCGGCAACTGGATTGAACTGAAGCTGATCGGAACCGGAAAGTCGAATCGAGACGCTATCGGTGCTCGCGTTAAGCTCACAGCCGGTGGTCTCACACAAATCCGCGAGATCGACGGGGGCAATGGCTACTCCAGCCAAAGCACCCGCCGGGCCCACTTTGGACTGGGGCATGCGGGCAAAATCGACCGCCTCGAAATCTGGTGGCCCAGTGGCCGTGTTGAAGCCGTGTCTGTCCCCGTGAACCGGGTCACCTATGTAGAAGAAGGACAAGGAGTGATCAAGCGGTGACAGCCAGAACGCTTCCAGTGAGACTTCTCGTCCTGGGGATGTTGCTCCTGTTTCAATCCCCCAACACTACAGGTGTGCGTGACCGTTTGTGGCAGCATCGCAACCTGGGTAAAGCTTACTATGAAAATCCGATGACGCAGATGAAGGCGGTTGACGAATTCAGGGAAACCCTGAAACTCGCTCCAAATTCAACGCGCGATCGTGTCAATTATGGCTTGGCCCTGCTGCGCGCCGGAAACACAAAAGATGCGATGGTCGAATTAGTCATAGCGCAAAAGCAAGATCCTACCATCCCGCACACCTGGTTCAATCTGGGGATTGCCTATAAAAAAGATTTTGACTACATCCACGCCACCGAACAATTGGAAGGCATGCTTAAGCTCGTGCCGAATGAGCCCGTTACTCATTATAACCTCGGCATCGCCTATAAGCTCACCAACAAGCCCAGTCTTGCTTTGCAACATTTCATCGCCGCCTCAGAACTGGACCCCCGCTTTGCCGCGCCCCATTTTCAACTTTATAACGCTTATCGCGAAGCAGGCCGCAAGGAAGACTCCATGCGGGAAATGGATTTATTTAACGAGATCAAAAAGCGCAAGGCCGGAGCAGCAGTCGCGGAAGACCCGGAATGGAGCTACTACTCTGAAATTTACGATTCTGTGGAATTCGAAGGCGAGTCCGATAGTGCAGCCTCGGGCCAGTTCAAGTTTCAATCACGCAAAGTGGCTTCAGGGATTTCCCCCGCGACAGCGGGAATGGCCGTCCTGGATTTTGATGGTGACGGTCAGCCTGATTTGATTGCGTGGTCAGAAAACGGGATTGTTCTGTTAAAAAATGGCGTCACGCCAGTTGCTAACAGCGGCCTGGAGGGGATCAGGGGAGTCATCTCGATATCTCCTGGCGACTTCAATAATGACGGCCTGCCCGACTTGGCTGTGCTTACCAAAACCGGCGCGGCGCTTTATGGGAATCGCGGAGGCAGGTTCGAACCGCTGCTTAGCAAGATGCCCGCCGGTATTTATACCAAAGCGATTTGGTTGGACTATGACCACGACTATGATCTCGATCTGATTTTGTTGGGAGAGAAGTCGGTTCTACTCCGCAATGAAGGCCCAGCCGGATTTAGTGATCAGACAGCAACCTTCCCTTTTGCCGCCGGCAAGGCAATTGACGGCGTGTCATTCGATCTGGTGCCCGACAACGGCGAAACTGACCTTGCCATTCTTTACGCTGACGGGTCAACCATCATCTATCGCGACAAATTGTTGGCTCACTTTGAAGTGCAACTAGTCATTGCCGGCGCGGGACCAGCAGCGTCCATTCAGGCATTCGACATTAATAATGATGGCTGGACTGATCTTGTTTTGACGACCGCGAACGGAATCCGGTTGCTAATGAATGACCATGGCAAGCTCAGTGCCTCTGGAACTCCACTGCCTGCAAAAGGCCCAGTAGTCGTCGCAGATCTTGCCAATCGTGCTCTCGCGGACCTGGCGACGGCTGGCGTTGTATATCGCAACCTGGGAGCTGCAAAATTTGACCCTGTGTCAGTTGAGCTGCTGGCTAATTCTGCCGTATTGGCCCAGGCCGACTTTGATGGAGATGGCAGGCCTGACCTCGTGGCCGTCGAGCCTGACGGTTCGCTCAACTTTCTCAAGAATGTCACTGCAACTTCAAACAATTACCTTCAAGTTCGTCTTGAGGGAATCAAGAACCTGAAACAGGCAAATGCCGCGATAGTAGAAGTAAAAACTGGCGCGTGGTATCAGAAGCGGACCTACTCTGGAACGCCGCTCGTGTTTGGGCTCCGTGCTTATCCACAAGTGGATACAGTTCGCATCACCTGGCCCAATGGCCTAATACAGAATGAGACAAGGCAGCCCGTTGGCAAGGCGCTGGAATTCAAGGAAAAAGCGCGGCTCTCCGGCTCATGCCCCATGGTCTTTGTCTGGAATGGCAAGCGCTTTGAGTTTGTTACGGATGTGCTGGGTGTCGCGCCGCTCGGCGCAAGCAGTGGAGACGGTCAATATTTTCCGGTCAATCACCGAGAGCATGTTTGGTTGCCCTCCAACGCAACTCAGCCAAACCAGGACTACTACAAGGTTCGGATCACGGAAGAGCTGAAAGAAGTGACTTATCTGGACCAGGTGCGGCTTGTAGCAGTGGACCACAAAGCCGATGAAGAGATATTCACCAGCGATAAATTTACTGCGCCGCCCTTTCCAAGGTTTCGGACCTACGGAGTCAAGCGCAAAATCCATGCTGTACGCGCCTCTGACGACAATGGTCATGACGTGCGCGACCGCCTGCGTCGCCAGGACCAGCAATATGTGGACACATTCCCTTGCAGCGCCGCCGGCACATCCTCGCTCCACAGTCTTACTCTCGACTTTGGGTACGCAGCCGCGGAGAATCGCAACATCCTTGTATTGCAGGGCTGGGTGGACTGGGCCGATGGCAGCACTTTTGTTGGCGCAGGCCAGCAAAGCAAAGCTGGTCTGGTCTTCCCGCATCTCCAGGTAGAAGATGCATCCGGGAACTGGCAGACCGTGATCGAAGATATGGGCATGCCATCTGGCAAACCCAAGGCAATCGTAGTCGATTTGACCAATAAATTTCTCTCCCGCTCGCGCAAGGTCCGCATCGTAACCAACCTATGCGTTTATTGGGACGAGATCTTCCTGAGTGAAGAATCGAACCGCCCAGACACTAGAATGACATCGGTCTTTCCTGCCTCCGCCGGCCTGCGGTACCGCGGATTCTCTCGCATGCTGGCTGGCGTACAACGCGCACAGCCTGAACAATTTGAGTATGCGGCCTGGTCTGCCCAGTCAATGTGGAATCCCACGCCGGGGCTCTACACTCGCTATGGTGATGTGCGAACTCTTCTGCACCGCGTTGACGATGAAATGGTGATTATGGGGTCTGGAGACGAGTTGATCCTTGACTTTGATCTGCGCCGTCTGCCGCCTCTCGCCTCCGGATGGAAACGCGACTATCTATTGTCGGTCGATGGCTGGGCCAAGGATTCGGACCCAAATACTGCATATTCCAATTCAGTTACACCACTGCCTTTTCACGCCATGAGCAGCTATCCTTATCCCTCGCAGGAGCATTATCCCGCCGATCCGGCGCACCAACATTATCTCAAGCAGTACAACACGCGTCCGGCGTTCCCGGACCTGGAATCATTGCGCGATCAACCATTTCAAAGTCAAAGCGCACATAACAAGTAAGGTCGCTTTTGCTCCTGGCCGTCTGTGCAGCTCATGCGCTTAGCTGAATGCTGTAAGTATTCAGCGCGTTTGTGGCAGTTCTTTAAGATTTTGGAGATTGAGTCACTGCCTGGATCGCCGTTGTTCCTGTGGTGTGCCCAGGGAATGCTTTTAGGAAGTCTGTTTCTTTGGCCGCCGGAACTCAGCGATGAAGTCGGTCCCTGCCTTCGTAAGCTTGGATTCCTTGGCCGTATCCGCCATGCCGCTCCTCTGCCGCATCTTTTCCGGATCAAACTCCAGCGTTTCAATGTCTATTGTTTCCGTCAGGTTCTTCGCCTGGAGCAAACTCTCGTCTTCAAGCACGGCAGAATAAATATATGCGGCAATGAAACGCGCCATTCTTTCAACATTTGCCATTTGGCGCTCCAGTGCCCTGATACACTCCCGGGGCGTTAGACCGACTTGATAAAAAAGCTCTTGCGACTTCTTCAACGGCTCAAACGATGTGAAATCAAACAGTACCGGCTCTGTTTGTTCGGTTGGTCTTTCTTTCTTCCACCGGTAATAACCCGCGATAAAAGGCTGAATGCTGTTATTGATGGCGCCAAGCTTGGCAAACAGGTCCAGGAACGGCACCACGAAGGCGGCATTGGTGAAAACCTGATTAATAAAAGGAAAGACGTAAAAAGTGAAATACACCATGAGCTCCCAGCTATATTTCATCGCAAAACATTCCTGGTCTCCCAGAACGTCATAGCTTACTGAATAGCTGGGCACGTATGCCTCATAAAAAGCCCACATAAGCAGCTCATAGAGCCGTGCTTTCACCGCCAGCGAGCTCTGCTCTTCAGTCAAAATCGCCTCGGTGATCATCGTGTTATAGAGCGCGATAAGATCGCTGCCAGGGCTGTAAAGCGGATCGGCAAACCGGCCGGATTCGCCTGCAAGCGCCCATCTGTCCGCGCTGATGGTCTGGCTGCAGTCATAAGAAAACTCGCGATAAAGCCCCTGGTCCACAATTTCTCTGCTCACGAGCTCCTGGGCAAACAGCGGGAACCGTTGCGCAATCCACGCAATTACTTTTTGTGGCGACGATACCTCATCAGCTTTTACTTTCGAGTGGTCGTAAACCAGTCCAAGACTGGTTTTTCCATGCAATGGGATCGTCCAGAACCAATACCCTTCTCCCATGAAGTGGTTCGTCGCCAACCAGGCCGGCAGATGGCCAAGCTTTTGCCGGCTCGGATGAGCAAAACTCTGCAGCGGAGAGAGTCCGGTTAGCTTTTCAATATTGACGAGTCCATTCACCCAGAAAAACGTGGCTCCGTGATGAATAGGGCTTGGCTTGGCCAGCCCCAGTTTGCGGGCCAGAAATTTGGCCCGCCCGCTGGCGTCCACAAGCCAGTCCGCTTGAAGCTCAACTCTTTGGTTGCCAACCTCATAACTGATCCCATGGGGAGTCGCGGCTTCGCCAATTGTGACGTCCAGGTTGGCGATACCGGGCTGGAATTCGAAGCGGTCGCATTCCAGGTTCAGGCGCAGTAATTCCTCTTCAATTTTGTTTCTATCAAGCTGGAACGTCGCAATGTTCGATAAATCACGGATATAGGCCTGGCTGTAGTCCTCATAAGACTTGTTCTCGCGGCCGGGCGTCGTCCAATAAAACCGGAGATTGTATTTCAAGTAATGCTCGCGGAAAAGGTGCTCTTCCAGATCAAGCACCTTGGCAAAATAGTAAGCGCCTACCTGAACGGTGGCCTCACCCACTTTTTGCCGTGTTGCAGGCACCTCGGACCGCTTTTCGAGAAGGAGAACTCGTTTGCCGGTGGTAGTCAATAACTGGCGGGCCAGCGAAAGACCCGCCAGCCCTGCCCCGAGAATAACAACATCACATTGGGTCGCTGCCATAGGAGCATTCAGGAACAAATTTGCAAAATATAGACAAGCCAGGAAATGCGTTTTTGCGGCTAGAGTGAGAAGTAGACTCTTGAACGTTACAAGTTACTTAAGCACGCCTCCTATTCGGCCAAATATTTCCTTTTCGATGGGTTCTGCACTGTCATATGCAAATTTCGTCCCTGCATATGTCTCCATCTACGTTGAATCAAACGCTGCAACCTGGACTTGTGGTTCGGGGTTTTGCTTCAGCGGAACAGTACGGGGCAAGCGATGGACATCGATTTGGCTCCACGCAACCCAGCCGTTAGAAGATGTCATAACACTTCGCTCAGAAAAGCTCGACAACACCTTCTGACCCTCAGGTCATTGCAATGCGGTTTTTTTTGCTGACAGTATCTCGCCAGTGCTGCACAAACTTGCGCCTCTTTGCAATACAGGGACGGCACGGGTGTTGTCATAAGTTTTTCAAAAAAGGCCAGGACGTATCTCAATGAAATTTAGGGGGATCGTTGAATACGTCCATACCGCAACCGCACAGCTTCCGGCCACGGGCTGGCGGCCAACCTGTAGTTCCCCAGGCGGTCAGGGGAACAAAATATACAGCCGATAATTTTTTTTGCTGGCGCCGATCCATTCAGGAGCAAACGATCCATCTAGCTTCGCTTGGCCGCACGTCGCCAGACATTCATAATCGCGTGTAACGCGGAAAGGGATGGCAACAAAATGGCTACAACTTTGCAGGAATGGGGTGATGTGCTGGTGGGTGATTGGACAATTCAACGTACGAGCCCGCTGGAAAAAGGCGGATTGTCAGTGCAATCCGGAAGCCTGTCCGTTCGGTGGACGGAAGGTAATTCCGCGTTAGCAGCTACTACCCAACCAGCCGCAGGTGTAGGTGCCGGCAACTTTATTGCAACAATGGATCCGGCATCGGGCCAGATCAAGCAGAACACGGTCTATCCAGACGGTTCCACTGAAACTACGTTCATCTCAAAAGTGGCCGATGGCCAGTGGGAATGGAAGCAGACCCGTAATTTCGCCAATGGCCAGCAGGAAACGAACAATGCTACTTTCACTGTTACCAATAACGGAAATACCCTGGTCCACAACGTTACAGGCCGGACACTGGCCCACTCCTCGCTGGGCAAACTCGCGCTGGCTGACACCCGCAACATATTGACGCGCGCAAGTTAGCAGCCGCCAGCCGTCATTACATCCATGAGAGTAACCTGTATGTTTCTCAGGCGGCCAGCAGGAGAAACAAATACAGCCAACTATCGATTTGCCGGCGGCGACTCCATCAGGAACGCAACATCCTGTTAGGGGTATGATGGCCGCACGCCGTCGGCCATTTCAATCACGTTTTTAGGCGTGGAAGCTAGGAGATGCCAGTGGCAACAACTTTGCAAGAGTGGGGCGATGTGATCGTGGGCGATTGGGTTATTCAACGTACCAGTCCTCTGGAAAAAGGCAGTCTTTCAACTCAAACCGGAAGTCTTTCTGTTAGCTGGGCGGAAGGAAATACCGCGCTCTTGGCCACGACCGATCCGAACGGGACCGCGGCAGGAAGATTTATCGCAACGTTTGATCCTGCCTCCGGGGCGATCAAGCAGAACACAATTTATCCTGATGGTTCCACTGAGACAACTTTTATCTCCAAGGTAGCTGACGGCCAGTGGGCATGGAAGCAGACCCGCAACTTCGCCAACGGCCAGCAGGAAACCAACTCCGCCAGCTTTTCCGTCACGAACAACGGGAATACTCTGGTCCATAATGTAACTGGGCGGACGCTGGTTCACTCAGCCCTGGGCAATCTCGCCATGGCAGACACACGCAACGTGTTGACGCGCGTGATTAAGTAGTCACAGAACCGTGAAACATGAATGGCATGTGCTCATGTTTCACGGATATTCTGTTTGGCCGCGGAAACTCAATTACAACATTCCGCGGCTTCGCAGAAACTCATGGCTTCGCTGCCGCCCTAACCTACAGCGCCTTTATGGACCAATTCTTCAAATCGGTGGCTCGCTTAGGCGACGCAATATCCATTTGTGCTTTCCGTGGAATTAAAGAAGTCGCGCTGCGACTGACCGGTCCGATTACCAGAGTTGCTTCGGTTCTTGCCCCTAGCGCAAACGTCCGCGGCCCTTTCCCAATGGGAATGCAGGTTAGCGATTGTCTCTTTTCCCAGCGTTTCTCTCCGTCATCTGCCAGCTTTCGAGTTTTTCTTTGGACGGCATGGCAGGTATTCAGCAAATCGCTGGAAGGATTCAAAACGTTATCGCCAATCAATACATTACCTCCACAGTGGCAAGAAATGCGCAACAAGCTGGAAGCTTTCAGCCTCTTCGAGCATGTGGATCTGGAACTGGACCTTGGAGCTTTTGCCGAGCTGCCATTGCCTGCTCTGGTGCAAAAAGCCCGGATGCTGGGCCCCTATCGCTGTGTGTGGGCGACGGAGGGCGTTGGTCATTATCATGCTGATTCGCATCTGTCTCGCGGAAAATCCGTCAACAGTATCTGGAACAAGCAAGACGCCCAGAATTTACCCACAGCCAGCTTCGTTCCTCTGCATGCAGGCATTGGCCTGGCATTGGCAGAGCAGTTACTGGCTGACGTTCATGGCTTGAACAACGCAGAGTTCGGCACTCGGATAATCGAATTTGTGCAGTCATGCCAAAGCGCTTTTCAACGGGAATATGTGGAAATAATTTATGAAGCTCTGGGCCTTGCCACTAGAAATCTTTACCCTCATTTGACCGCCAAAATGCATCTTTGTCTCGCCCAAGCAAACAGAGAATTGCCGGAATATTTCTGGCACGGTGTTGGCCGGGCCCTATATTTTGCCCCGTCCTCTTTTCTTCCCGGCCACTCCACGCCCTGGCCGGGGCTTGAGCTGTGCTTGAAAGAACCGCCAAATCAGGCATGCAGGCGCAACGCTGTAGCAGGCTTTGCCTGGGCCTTGACTCTCGTCAATATCCGCCAGCCGCGCATCATGATGGAGTTTCTCGCGTGCCATGGAGAGAACCTGCATGAGCACGAAGCCATTGTGAACGGAATATGTTCAGCACTCGTCATTTGGAGTGAGTGTTGCTCGAACACCAATGATCTTAACAGCATGAACCAGCATCAGGGCGATAGGCGAGGGTCAGAGACAAAACTCTGGGCCCAATATGTAGGTGAAGCATGCCGCAGCGCATTGCTCTACTGCAGCGCAAATACCGGAAAAGAACACCTCGGGCAGTTGTTTCGCTACCAGCAAGGGTCCACCGGTTTTGCCGCGGCAAACCATCCAATTCCATCGAATGACAAACTACTCAGACTTAAGTCTGGATAAACACAAATGAACAGCTTCTTTTTCCAACCCCCTTGCCCGTTTTTTGACGCGCTGGAATCATGCGCTGAAGTTCTGGCTGCTGGCGTCACTCGCTCCATGAAGTTTGATGCGATCGTGAGCCGCGCCGTGCATGCCATGAACCGGGTCGATTTCGATCAACGCGATTTCCCGGCTGTTGCGACCGCAGGTCCCACAGTCGTCCGCAGCGCTGCTGAATACTTCAAAATCGGAAACCATCCCAAAACAGCCCACCGCATCGTTCACTCAGGAAAAGCAAATGACTACTTCCGCCAGCACTAAACAAGGATCCGGCGGACTGGTGCTCTCCGGTGGAGGTGCGCGAGCAGCCTATGAAGTGGGGGTTCTCAAGGCGTTGCTGACCGGCCGGTCCCCGGCAACCAATCATGCTCCTCTCGACTTTAACTTTGTGGCGGGCACGTCGGCAGGTAGTTTGAATGCATGCCTCTTGCTCTCTGCTATGAAGGATGGGGCATCCGCTGCAGCCAGGTATATTGAAGACGTGTGGCTTGGCGATCTGGCGCAGCTTCCTGGCAATTGCAACAACAGAATGTTCAGGCTAAGAGCAAGTCCAATCCATTTCCTGAATCCGTCATGTTGGCTGCCCAACCCTTTGGCTTCGTTGTCCGAACTGGCCCAAGATGCTGTCTTCCTGACTCGGCAAGCATACACCCGCGGAGCAAACTTATTTTTTGCCAATGAGCAATTCAGCCAGAAAATTGTCGACCTCATTGATTTTAGCTCTCTGGTTTCAACTGGACCATTTGAAACAATCCTGTCCTCGCGCATTGATATGGCGAGCATTCGCTTGTCCCCAGTGGTTCTAACGATCTCATGTACTGATTGGCGGGCGGGCGTCGCAAAAGTCTTTACCAACACCTCAATGACGGACGAAATTGGCGTAAGAATCATTTTGGCGTCAAGCGCTATCCCGGGGATTTTTCCTGCCGTGGAAATCGAAAATAATCTTTACGTCGATGGCGGCGTTGTGATGAATACGCCTCTCAAACCGGTGATAGACAGCGGCGCAGAAGTGCTCCATGTGATCTATACCGAGCCTGCGGTAGCCAGCACGCCCTTACCGCGGTTACCGAGCACGGCGAGCGCCATATTGCGTGCGCTGGAGATGACGCTGGGCAGCATGTTAAAGAAAGACATTGAATTGGCGGCCAAAGTGAACCTCCAGGTGGCTACGGGAAGAGACAAGCATTTGCAATCCAAATCTCCTCACCGGCAGGTAATCATCCATCGTTATAGTTCAAACGAAGCACAAGACGTAGGATGGCTCAGTTTTGGCCTTGATGGCTTGAAACAGCTTATCGATCTTGGATTCAGAGACGCCGTTGCGCACAACTGCAAGGAAAGTGAATGCGTGCTTCCCACGCAGAACTCTGATGGCCTTCTCTAAACACTGTAATTCGAGGTCGACAGAATTTCACAGGGCTATTGTTCTATTTCGGGTTTTCAGCAACACCTCTGGGCATTCATAGCATTCTGGCATTCTTGACAAATATCAGGCGCAGTTAGTAAAAATAGCTTACGGATTTTGACCAGGTGGATGGAAGAGGGAGGGTCTTAATAGAAAGAGAGGATAGACAGATCCCATGTCCACAGCTATTCATCAGGAAGTGGTCCTGAAAGCAACTCCAACACAAATTTATGCAGCGCTGGTAGATGCCAAACAATTCAGCAAGATCACCGGCGGAGCTCCAACAGAAATCAGCAGTGATGCAGGTGGCGTCT
>DATBCN010000412.1:0-5503 GCA_036270475.1 Candidatus Angelobacter sp.
GCAGGCGTTTTCGCTGACCATTTTCTGGCCGGCCTTGCAGCCGAACGCCTTGGCAAAGTCCGCGCTGTTTTGCAGGGTGCCATTCGTGCGGTATTGGCCCGGCGAATGCGGATCAGTCTTGGCCAGCAGGCGCGAGCTCTCCGGCGTGGCATTCTGGCACCACACCTGGGCAAAGCCGATGAAGAAGCGCTGCTCCGGCGTAAAACCGTCTTTGGTCTGGGCGGCTGTCGGATTTTTTGCCAGGTCGGCGCGCAACGCTGCCAGGGCAATGCGCAACCCGCCGTTATCGGCTGTGTTCTCGCCCAGCGTCAGGCGTCCATTGAGATGGATATCATCCACGGCGACAAACGAGCTGTATTCATCGGCAATGCAGGTTGTGCGCTTCTCGAATTCGTCGCGATCAGCCTGCGTCCACCAATTGGTAAGATTTCCCTGAGCATCGAACTTGCTGCCCTGATCGTCAAAGCCATGCGTGAGCTCATGGCCAATGACTACGCCAATGCCGCCAAAATTCACGGCGTCATCCGCGTCCTTATCGAAGAAGGGTGGCTGCAAAATTCCAGCAGGAAAGTTGATGTCGTTATTCGCGGAGCTATAGTAAGCATTCACGGTTGGCGGCGTCATGCCCCATTCTTTTTTGTCGAGAGGCTTGCCGATTTTATTGAGGTTGCGCTTGATCTCAAACGCGCGGGCGCGTTGTGCATTGCCAAGAAGATCGCCCCGCACGATTTTTACCGAGCTGTAATCGCGCCAGGTGTCCGGATATCCGATCTTATTGGTAATGGCCTTCAGCTTCACTTCCGCCTGCTTCTTGGTTTCAGGCGTCATCCAGTCCAGGCCCTCAATGTCCTGGCCCAGGGATTCTTCCAGCGCATTCACCATTTTGAGCATCCGCTGTTTGCCGTCGGCGCCAAAGGTCTCATCGACATAAGGCTTGCCCAGCGCTTCGCCCAGCAGGCCATCGGTGGTCTGCACGCAGCGCTTCCAGCGGGGTTGCAGTTCTTTTTGCCCGTTCAGGTATTGGCCGTAGAAGGCAAAGTTTTCGCGCACAAACGGATCAGACAATGTTGGCGCGGCTGCCCTTACCGCATGCCAGCGCAAATAAGTTTTCCAGTCGGCAACCGGCACAGAGTCAACAACACCGTTTACTTTCTGAAAAAAGTCCGGCGGGACCACGTTGACTTCAGTGAAGCCCGGCGCGCCGGTTGAGGTGAAGAAACGATCGAACTTGAAGCCGGGGGCAAGCGCCTCCAGTTCTGCGACCTTCATTTTGTGATCGCGGTTCTTGGGATCGCGCATTTGCACGCGTTTGAAGGCAGCATCAGCCAGTTTGGTTTCGATGTCCATAACCGCCTGCGCTTCTTTTTTGGCCGCAGCCTCATCGTCGCCCAGCAGCACAAACATCTTGGCCATGTGTTCCAGATATTTCTGGCGCGTTTCCTGGGATTTCGGGTCCGTGTCAGAGTAGTAGTCGCGATCAGGAAGTCCAATGCCTCCCTGCACTACATTGGCAATCTGCATGCTTGCATTGTGGAGGTCAGGCGCCGCGCCAAAGTTGAATATCGCCTGCACCCCAGCAGATTGGAGGTAAGCAACAGCGTCAACCAGTTGGTCTTTCGTGGTGATGGCGGCAATCCGGTCCAGCTCAGGCTTTAACGGAGTGCTGCCCTTTTTGTCGACGGTGGCTTCATCCATGCAGGATTGGTACATATCGCCAATCTTTTGCTGCACGTCCGTACGCTTAGGGTCGTTAGCGGAAACCTTCTCCAGGATATTGTGCAGGAACTGGCGATTGTAGTCCGCCAATTCATTGAAGCGGCCCCAGCGCGACTGATCAGAGGGGATTGGGTTGTTCTTGCGCCAGGTTCCACAGGAGTATTGATAAAAGTCCTGGCATGGGTCAACGCTCTTATCCATTGCGCCCAGATCATACGACTTGGGCCGCAGAACGGTTTTTTCGCCGGAAGCAGCGGCTGTTTCCGCGGCTTTCTGCACGGCCGGCGCGGCCGCTCCCTGGGTGGCCTTCTTCCCGGAAGTTCCGCCGGTTTGCGCAACAGCAGCAGCTACTCCCAGGACAATGCATGGTAAAGCTTTTTTCCAAAACATAGATTTGCCTCAGTCATTTTGAATTTCTTAAAACTGGAAAGTGTATGCCCATTTGAGCAGCCTGTACAGACAGGAGCGGGCTTTCCCGTGACCGGTTTCTTTTCCAGGACTTAGGTAATTGCGTCGGGGATTTCCCTATTGCCTGGGAACCCAAGTTGCTTCATGATTAAACATAAGGCCAAGGCCAAAATCCCAATGCTGCACCCACCTAAAACCGCCCCGGCAATGGACGTGTCTGCAGACGGCGCCGCGCCGGGCAGACAGGCAAAAAGCGACCAGGGTGAATTGATCGTCCGCAGCGCTTCATTGCAGCGGGTGATGAAACTGGCGGAAAAAGTTGCGCGCCATCCCGCGGCGGTGCTGATCGTGGGCGATACCGGTTCCGGCAAAGAGATGATTGCCCACGCTATCCACAATCATTCGCTGCGCTGCAACAGTCCACTGGTGGACGTGAACTGCGCGGCCATCCCGGAGCATCTGGTGGAAAGCGAGCTTTTTGGATACGAAAAAGGCGCGTTCAGCGGAGCCGACGCCATGAAGCCCGGTTTTTTTGAGATGGCGAATAAAGGCACTCTCTTTCTGGATGAAATCGGCGACCTGGATTTGAAGATCCAGGTAAAACTGCTGCGCGTGCTGGACGGAGTGCCTTATTACCGGCTGGGCGGCAACAAAAAAGTGAGCGTGGACGTGCGCGTGGTGGCCGCTACCAACCATAATCTTGAAGACCTGGTAAAGGCAGGCCGGTTTCGCAGCGACCTTTATCATCGGCTGGCGCAGTTCAAGCTGGAGGTCCCGCCGCTGCGTGAGCGTCCGGAAGACGTGCTGGGCATCGCCGAACAGGTGTTGCACCAGCACTATCCTGAATCGCGCTTCAGCCAGGACGCGGTGGACGCGCTGCTGTGTTATCCGTGGCCCGGCAATGTGCGCGAATTGAAGAACGTTGTCTTTGGCGCGGTGCTGCAAGCCAAGGACGCGCATTTTGAAATCACCGCCGCGGACCTGCGCTTTCCTGATTCCGCTGCCGCCGCCAGCCGCCGCAATCCGCTGGGCACTGATCTGGACCAGATGGAAAAACGCGCCATTTTGCAGGCACTGGAAAAAAGCAACAATAACCAGGGCAAGGCCGCGGAAGCGCTGGGCATTTCCCGCCGCACATTGATACGCAAATTGAAGACCTATCGCGAGGCCGGGCTGGAAGATTCGTCCGGAACGCTCAGCATGAACCAGCAGCGCTACTATCGCGCGCAGATTGAATTGCCGGTCAAAATAAAATATGCCGGCGAACAATTTGACGCCGTGCTGCTGAACATCAGCGCGGGTGGAGCTGGCGCCAAGACCGAAAAACCGCTGAGGTCAGGAGCGCCGGTGGCCCTGGTGTTTTCCGTTCCCGGCAGCAATAGTGGCATTCCCGCGGAGTTTCCCGGACGCGTTACCTGGACCAACAAAGGCGGACAATATGGAATCCAGTTTGGCGACCTTGCTACTTCCCAGCGCACCAGCCTGCAGCGCTGGCTGCGCGCGGAGATGAAAAAAGACGGTTGGGCCATGGACACGCAAGAGTAAAATCGCGGTCGCCAAGCTCAATTGCTAAACATCTCATCCACCCGCTTACGAACTTCCAATCAACACGCCGGCAATAAATACCAGCGCTCCGCCCAGCACAACCTGCAACGTCGCGGAGACCCATGGCGACTCCATAAAACGATGCCGCACCCAGGCAATCAGTCCCAGTTCCGCAATCACCACAACCACGGCAACCACGGTGGCAATCTGGAATGATGGAATCAGAAATGGCAGCGTATGGCCGATGCCGCCCAGCATTGTCATGAGTCCGCAAACCAGCCCGCGCACCCAGGGATGGCCACGGCCGGTAAGGCTGCCATCGTCAGAAAGGGCCTCGGCAAAACCCATGCTGATGCCAGCGCCCAGCGAAGCCGCAAGTCCCACAACAAAAGCAAAGTGCGATTCATGCCGGGCAAATGCAGCGGCAAAGACCGGCGCCAGCGTTGATACTGATCCATCCATCAGGCCGGCTAGGCCGGGCTGCACGATCTGCAACACAAAGAGCCGGCGGCTGGCTTCATCTTCTTCGCCGCGCGTTCCGGCATCCAGTTTGTCCTCGCCCAGCTCAGCGGCGCGAGTCTCATGCGCGCGCTCTTCCTGCGCCAGATCGTTCAACAACTGGCGGATGCTGGCGTCCTGTGTGCGCGACGCTGCTTTCTCATAAAAAAGGCGCGTCTCCACTTCCAGCGTGGACGCCTGCCGGCGCGCCGCCTCAGGACGCAACGGCTGCGTCAGCCAGATGGCCTTGCGGCTGACCAGGCCTCTTACGTCGCCCCGTCGGACCAGCGGTATGTGCTCGCCAAACTTGCTGCGGTACAGCTCAATCAACTTGCGCCGATGCGTTGATTCCTCGTCCCTCATGCCTTCAAACATGGCAGCGGTGGCGGGAAAATCTTTGCGAAAGTTCTCGGCAAAATCGCTGTAAACGCGCTCGTCTTCTTCCTCCAGCGCGATTGCCAGGGCAAGTACTTCCTGTTCTGAAAGGCTCTCAAAGGTACGCATTTAGTTTCCAAGAGGTGCAAAATTTTAAAAATTGCTTGGGTTGCGCGAGGGCGCCGGTGTAAAAAGCATTTTACTTGAAACAATGAAGTTTCTGTTGCGCGCCATCACGCGGCCCCCTGCCCGCAAATTCTCAAATTGCCCTTGTTCTGGAAATGTAAGGGGCAATCGGCATAAGATCAGACTTGAGGTGAATCAACGATGGAATCGGAACCTAACACGGCGCCGCCAAACGACCAGCCATCAGCGCAGGAACCAGTCCACCACGTTGCCGGTGCTTATCAGTTGCTCATCGCCTTGAGCGATAAGTTTGGCCTGGAGAAGCATCCTGAATTGCAGGAGGCCATCACAAAACTGGAGCTGGCACTGGCCCAATTGAACATCAACACCGGGGGAATGTTCTAAAACATATTGTGGAACGTTTTGAAACCATGTTTGTAAAACCATGTTTGTAAATTAATAAATATGCGCATCTTGCCGGGATATTTTTTATCGGCGCGGGAACCATGCATTTAGTGATTCCGATGCGCTCGGACGCGTCACCAGAAATCGCTTTTCGCATTCTGCCAAATGCAGACAAATTGACGCGACGTTTTCATAAACTACGTGGGCATGCAGTCTTGGTTTTTAGGCTGCGGCCTTAACCCGCCAGTACTAAATATTTTGCTTTTGCTCTACTGATTCGCAAGGGTTCATTAAGATCTTGTGTACGCCAAGGCACTCTAACGGTGGGAATTGTAAGTGTATAATATCTGCAATTCTCTTGTGCGCATACCGCGCGGAATCGTAATGACAAGTCAAAGTAACATGCAGGCTCAAAGCCAAGGCGAATTCA
>DATBCN010000413.1:0-2239 GCA_036270475.1 Candidatus Angelobacter sp.
AAGCCAGCGGTTGTTCGCCGGGATGAAATGCACAGGCCTCTGACAAAACTTAAGTAATTATCGCGCAAGGCAACGGGCGTGCAGCCGTTCAATGATTATGACAATCCATAAACGAGTCAGAATGGTTTTTTACGCGCTGGCGACCCTGGAAATGATTTTACTTTCCGCGTTTTATGCCTGGGGCAGAGTGGGGCATTAAAGGGAAGGATTTGAATTGCCCTCGTGAAAGAAGTGAGATCAAAATCTAGATTGCGATAGACTGGATCGAGCGAGGACCAAATGGCTGGCATTCACAGCGTGATCGTGAAGGACCCACAAATTCTTGGCGGCGAGCCGGTATTCCGCGATACACGTGTCCCGTTTCAGGCGTTGATGGACTATCTTGAAGGTGGCCAGAGCCTCGATGAATTTCTATCCGACTTTCCTACCGTGTCTCGTGAGGCGGCAATCGCATCATTGGAAGAGGAGAAGTCACTTGTTTTTGCACGACAAAAGTAGATGACGATATCCGGTATCGATCTGCTGGTTCTTGTTCCCGTTGTCCCCCTGGCGCCTGTTTTGGTCACATGGTGGCTTCCGTGGGAGAGATGGATTCCATGGGGAAAAATCCCCAAAGTTGTTCTTGGGCCTTATCTCATTTATGCAGCCTTTGCCGCGTGGTACTTTGAATTCGATCCTTGGATAGTTGCAATGGCTACAACTGCTGGAATTGCCGTCTCGGCCTGGGCCATAGTTGAAAAAGTAAGGAGGCGCAAAGCCGCTCCACCTTCAAACAACCAATCGAGAAAAAAACGAAACGGAAGTTAGTTATGAGACCAGCGACGTTTGGCCGTTCACACGGTAGAGTTCCCTCGCTGCGCTCGGATTTCAGAAAAAGCTACTTCAGCAACCCTTCCACCGCGGCATACGCCTCATTTAGTGCTGCATCGATCTGGCCGGGATCTTTGCCGCCGGCTTCAGCCATGTCTGGGCGTCCGCCACCGGAGCCGCCGACTTTCTCCGCGACTTGTTTAATAACTTTGCCGGCCTGCACGCGTGCGGTCAGGTCAGCGGTAACGCCAACGATCAGCGCGACCTTGCCATCCTGTACCGAGCCAAGCACCACCACGCCGGAACCAAGTTTGTTGCGCATGTTGTCGACCAGCGTTCTCATCTGTCCACGGTCCAGATTATCCACGCGTTGGGCGACGACCTTTACGCCCATTACGTCGCGCGCTATTTCACCCACTGAAGCCACCTGGGAGCCCGCCGACTTCATCCGCAATTGCTCCAGCTCTCTCTGCAGCTTCTTGATCTCGGCGTCTTTCTTGTCCAGTTCAGAGCGCAACGCTTCCGCAGGAGTATGGGATTTGGTCTGCGGGATCAACGAAGACACCGCGTTCTCCAGCTTATGGTCCATGCGGAAGTGCTTGAGCGATCCTTCACCGCTGATGGCCTCCACGCGCCGCACGCCGGAAGAAACGCTGCCCTCACTCAATATCTTGATCAGGCCGATTTCGCCGGTAGCGCGCGTATGCGTGCCGCCGCAAAGCTCCGTGGAAAACTCGCCGATCTTTACCACGCGCACGCGGTCGCCGTACTTTTCGCCGAAGAGCGCCATCGCTTTATATTCATTGATCGCCACGTCAATCGGAACATTCTCAATGGTGTCCACCGGCGTATTGCGGAGGACGTGCTTGTTCATCAGGTCTTCAATATCCTGCAATTCTTCATCGGCCACGGCGGCAAAGTGGGAAAAATCAAAGCGCAGATGGCCGGGATCGACCAGCGATCCGGCCTGCTTCACGTGGCCGCCCAGCGTTTCCCGCAGCGCGGCGTGCAGCAGATGCGTCGCCGTGTGGTTGCGCATGGTTGAATCGCGCACTTCACTATGGACCACGGGATCAACCTTCATGCCGACAGTGATCGGCATGCGGGCCTTTACTTTGTGGACGCGCACACCCTGCACTGGCATATAGCAGCCGTTGACCTCGGCAGCGATGGCCGTATGCGTGTCGTCATACAAAATGCCAATGTCGCCGACTTGTCCGCCGGAATCGGCATAAAACGGCGTGTGGTCTAAAACAACTTCGCCTTCTTGCCCGGGATTGAGCACTTCAATGCCGCGACCGTCTTTTACCACCGCCAGAACCTCACTGCCGTGCGAACGCGTGGCACGGTAGCCTTCAAACTCCGTCTTCTTCAAGTCACGATAAACTGGTGCCGCCGTCTGCTTGGCGCCGCCCTTCCATGAAGCGCG
>DATBCN010000414.1:0-1538 GCA_036270475.1 Candidatus Angelobacter sp.
TAGGTTCTCCCTGCGGAATCGGCTTCTCCCGAAGCCTGATAAGTGTAATGTGACGGGCGGCATGCCGCAAATGGTACTTATGACTTAGTACTAGTAACTAGCAAGTAGCGCTTAAGCACTTAGCGCAATTAGCACTTAGCAGCACTTAGCCGTCAGCTCTTGGCAAGTCCAAAACTGATTCCACAGAGGGTCACTGAAGAAACGCAGAAAAGCTGTTATGCATTCCGATTGAGCTTCTTCTTTCTCGCGTTCTTCTTCTTCTCGCGGCGGCGCGCTGCGTTCGTGGTGAAAAACCGGCCAGTCCGCTAAAGTCTCCTAGTTGCTGAGTACGCTTAAATTGCAAGTATGTCGAATTGCTAGTCAACCTAATCCGTCTTGGTCCGCGTGGTACGCGGCAGAATTGTTGGGACTACTTAGCCCGCGGCTCGGTTGCGCGTTTGTCATGCAGGCCAGTTTGTTCCCGGCTCAGCCCCAATCTTTTGTAGCTCTCGCCCTGCATTTGGTCAAAAGCGCTTTTGGCCTGCACAAACTCTGTGCGGCGCGCGTTCAGCGTGCGGACGCGCAGGTTGAATTCCTCGCGCACTGCATTGTCGGCAATCTGCAGATGTCCCTCAACCAGGTTGAATACTGAGTGGTGGGCTTGAGCGTAGCCGTAAACGTCATCCATGGCGTCAATCCAGGCTTTTTCCATGGAGATGGCGCGTTTGCGCGCCGGCATCACCTGCGTAAGTCCGGCGCTAAAGCTGTTAAGCATGGCCTCGCGGTCCGACGGAGAAAGATCGTCAAAGCCATGTTTGAAATCGTCCAGGATCTTTTGCATGCGCTGCTCCTGGAGCGCATCCAGTTCATAGGCGGAGTGCAGGACCTGCAGGGCGCCGGCGACGGAATCGGGATCGGCAAATGACTGCGGCGTAGCAAGCCTGGCGGTCGAGCTGACGTCGAATTTGTCCACGGCCTGCTGATATTCCTTGTTCACGGTGACCAGGTCTTTAAACAGGACGCGCATCTTGGCGTCAATTTTCGGTTCGCCAAAAAGCGATTTGCGCACCGGCTGCAGGCCGGCGGCCTCACGCATGAGCCGGCTGAGCTTCTGGTCAGTGGTTTCCGGCTGCAGGGAACCGGCGCTGCCGGCAAGGTTGGCCAGCAGGACAAAAAGACCGATGCCGCAAAACAGTCCGGCAAAGAGGTTGGGATTGCGGGCTTTTTTGCGGCCTGCAATGGGATAGGCGATGATGAAAGGAAACAAGATTCCGGCCATCAACCTGCCGAACTTGAAGCCGATGACCTGAGCTTCATTCGGCAGATCAGGTATGGGCCCCGCCAGGGCAAAGGCGACAGCCAGCAACCCCACAATGGCGATGCTGATCTTGGCGGCCATGCTCATGATTTTTTCCGGCGGCGGAGCCGGGACAACCAGCGGAGGATAAGCAAATGCGGGAACAGCCGCTGCCGCCGCAGCCATCCCGGATGATGGCATGGGTGGCGGCGGAGTGGGCGGAGTAACGTTGACGTCCGGTTGCATCTGGCGCGCAGCAGTG
>DATBCN010000415.1:0-7322 GCA_036270475.1 Candidatus Angelobacter sp.
GGCATGCTCAATGGAATCGATGCCGGCAAGGATCGCGTTCTTGATGCCCTGCGTGCCGTGGGCGTGCGCGGCGATCTTGCGTCCGGCCATGTGCGCTTCGTCCGCGGCGGCTTTCAGCTCTTCAAAAGTAAATTGCGGAGCGCCGGGACTATCGCCCTTGGAGAGTACGCCGCCCGTGGCAAGGATCTTGATTACGTCCACACCGTATTTCACCTGGGCGCGGACCACGTGGCGGATCTGGTCAACGCCATCGGCAATCTGGAAGTTGCGCTCTTCAGGAAACATGCTCACGCGCGTCTGCGGAGAAAAGTTGTTCAGGTCGCCGTGTCCGCCGGTGATGGAGATGCCCGGCCCGCTGGCCACAATGCGCGGTCCGGGAACCAAGCCTTCATTGATTGAGTTGCGCAGGTCCACGGCAAGAAACGGCAGAGAGCCAACATCGCGCACGCTGGTAAAGCCAGCTTCTAGGGTCTTGCGGGCATTGACCACCGCGGCAAACGCGCTTTGAAACGGCGTGTTCTTGAAATTGTAAATTTCATCATAGCGGTCAGCGCGCGCACCCAGGTGCGTATGGCAATCGATCAAGCCGGGCAGGACCGTGGCGCGAGAAAGATCAAACACGGTTGCGTCCGCGGGGATGGAGACGGCGCTGGCCGGGCCCACATTTTGAATGCGCTCGCCGATGACCACGATCACCATGTTCTCGCGGACCTTGTCACTGGTAGCGTCAAAAAGGCGTCCGGCGCGAATATAGACTGCCTTGGGCGGGGGCTTTGGCGTCTGCTGTGCCAGCGCAGGTACAAGCAGTGACAACACAATCATTAGGGAAAGAACGGCGCGTCTCATCCAGTCTCCTCAGAAAATTAACTGAGAGTATATACGAAACAAAGCGCCGAGCCGCCTGCATCAGGAGCCGATTCGACAATAGCCACGTCCAGAGTCTTAAGCGGGTTGGAGCGTAGCGACCAGGATAAAAATGAAGCGGCGAGGCCGGCAAAGCGCCGAGCCGCCTGCATCAGGAGCCGATTCGACATAGCCACGTCCAGAGTCTTAAGCGGTTTGGAGCGTAGCGACAAAAAACAAAGCGGCGCTGCGGAGACTACTGTTTGGCAACCAAAAGGACCCGAGAAAAATTCAGCCAGATTCGCCAGCGGTCATATTCGCGGCTGTGCGATGTCGCGGTAACCGTGGCGTCTTCCACGCAGTTCTTGCTGAAGATCACCTGCAATTTCGATCCCAGGCTGACCAGCGGGCCAATCAACATGGTGGCATCGCGTTCGCCGACGGGAAGAATCAGGTCACGCTCCTGAAATGGAAGGCCGTTGCTGGCAATGCCGCGCAAGATGGCGATGGTCCCGCCTTCCGGCATGTAGAGCGGTTCCGGCCCCGGCGCCGCCGGAGGACCTTCCGATTTCATTTCAACACGGGGCTGCGTTGCTCCGCTGTGCGCCTCACTGCTGATTACGGTCACGGCCGGAATGCCCAGTTCCCAGTCTTCCGGAGGAAAATAGATGCCCCAGAAATTCTCCGGACGAAACAGTTCAATGCCGTATTCGCTCTCGCCGGAATCGGCCCAGACGACCTGGCCAACGCGCCATTTATAAGGCGCCAGCATGGCCACGCGGACTTCCATTTTGGGTTCCAACGGAACGGCGGAACGTATCTTGGCCCCATGCCGGTTGACCAGGATGGTTTCAGCCGCGCCACTTACGTGGGAGCCGTCACTTTTCTGGCCGGAAACCGCCAACGCGAGCGAAACAAGTACACGAGAGCTTCTGCGCCCCCGCTCATTTGCAATGAGTTGCGCCATATGTCTCTTTAGGACACGTGTGGATTTCAGGAAACTATAGAACCTGCGGCCAGTTCCCGCTATATTACTGGCTACCTAAGAATGCGCCACCAAAAAGCTGCCCGGCATTGTCCCAAGGTAACCTTGGTCATCAATACCTTAAATTGTTCCAATGCGGTCCGCCAATTCCCGGCGATTCGCGGCGATTTTTACGACCCTCTGCCTATATACCTTCTACATAGCCCCACCCGGGGGTAAGACTTTTGTTGCAAACAAAAGCTCAACCTCAATTCGACCGGACGGTCACCGAACGGTCGAAGCCCTTTTTTCAACCTCTTTTGCTTCCAAATCAAGTTCAAACCGTTCGTCTCCGCCCTTGAATTTTCATGCCTTCATGGACATCCGCAAGGAAAGATAAATCATTGAAAACACAAAGCTTACTTTAACATCCAGTCAGGCGAATGTCAAGCAAAAACTAGGTGGTGTCGGTATCGAATCGATCCACCCACCTACTACTGTGGTTCCAGAGTTGCTGTATTCTTAGGCGTGAAGTCGAACTTCCCTGTGCAGATGCTGCTGAAGAAACGATTTTCCGCGGCCACAATGTGCCATGCCAATTCCAACGCGCTCTTGGCCACCGGCTCCGGACGGTAGTCGCCTTTATCGAGCGGTATGGCTTCAATCGCCCGCTTGGTGGTTTCGTGTTCCGTTTTTGGTGAAGGGCAATGTGAGTGCGAGCAAAAATTTAGCTTGATCGGGAGTCATCTGTGCAGACATGGCTGGTATTTCTTTCGTGGGATAAGGAAACATTCTAGCAGCGGTCTAGGGAGCCGCACTGAAGGAAACTCATGCCCATTGATCCGAAATTGCTCAAACTTTGTGAGCAGCGCTACGTCTAACTCTCGATGGAACTTCTAAAAGCGGATCAAACAAGGAGCAATCTACGATGAAACGGTCTTCGCTTGTGCTGGTTGCTGTCACTCTGCTTGCTGCCGTCGAAATGAGTCTTCACAGTCACGCCCAAACACAGAATCAGGCGCCTAGTCCGGCGCGCTCTCGATCCGAGGAGATGTTAGACAGATGGAACGACATTGGGAACAAACTCGTGGCTATGGCGAAAGATTTTCCTGAAGACAAATACGACTTCAAGGTGCAGAAGGATCAGCGCACCTTCGCCCTGAATCTTCTCCACGCCGCCGCACTGGATTTCGTTCTGATACGCAGGGTTTCCGGATCAAACGTCGGACCGGACTTCGGCGAAGGCGACAATCCTTCGCGCGACGCTTTCAAGAGCAAGGCCGACGTGGTGAAGTTCGTGCAGGAGGCCGTCGCGGACGGTGCGCAAGTAATTCAACAGCAGGGCGATGCGGGGCTGGACAAAACATCAAAATTCTTTGGGAACCGGCTGGCCCATAACTCTTCCATCTGGATGTTCGCCATCGAGCACAGCGCGGAACACTATGGCCAGCTTGTGGTCTACTACCGTGCGAACAACCTGGTGCCACCGGACTCGCGGCGCTAATAAGTTTAGGATAAAGATGTAAAAAGCTGGGTAGTGTAACAGTTTGAACTATAAGGCAGAATCAACGTCAGATCCTTATAAACAGATCGTCATCCCCCGAACTCCCGTCAATGAGGCCGGGCATCCTGCGTCCAGCAAGTCGTGGGATTACATTGCTACATAAGCCAGCGCCTTGCGGAGCGGCCAAACACTCACTCGTGGTGATTTTGGTTTTCCGATTCCGGCGATTTTTGGCAATTATGCCAATCCTATTTCACGCCCAATACGTCCTATCCAGCGTCCTGTACTGGATCGCCTCTGCAATGTGCTTGCTCTCGATCTGCGGGCGGCCTTCCATGTCGGCAATCGTGCGCGCGACCTTCAGTATCCGGTCGTGCGCCCTGGCGCTTAGCCCCTGCTGTTGCATGGCGCGTTCCAGCATGCGTTCGCTGTCCGTGCCCAGGTCGCAATACGTTCTGATCTGGCGCGAACTCATCTGCGCGTTGGAGTAGTTGCGTTCTCCGGCGGCGGCAAAGCGGTTGAGCTGGACTTCGCGGGCAAGCACCACGCGCTCCCTGATCTGGGCAGAGCTTTCAGTCTTGCTGTCACTGCCGCGCAGCTCTTTGTAATTTACCGCCGGCACGTCAATATGAATGTCAATGCGGTCCATGAGCGGCCCGGAGATTTTGGAGACATAGCGCTGGATCATCGGCAAGGTACATTGGCACTGGCGCTGCCCGGAACCGTGATAGCCGCAGGGACACGGGTTCATGGCCGCGGCCAGCATGAATCGCGCGGGAAAAGTCAGCGACATGGAGGCACGAGCAATGGTCACGTTGCCGTCTTCGAGCGGCTGCCGCATTACTTCCAGGACGTTGCGGGGAAACTCCGGCAGCTCGTCCAGAAACAAAACGCCATTATGCGAAAGTGAAACTTCGCCGGGACGCGGAATGATTCCACCGCCGATCAGGCCGGCGTCAGAAATAGTATGGTGCGGGGCGCGAAAAGGGCGCGTGCTTACCAGTCCGGCTGCGGCGTCCAGCACGCCGGCCACGCTGTGGATCTTGGTGGTTTCCAGCGCTTCTTCAAAGGTAAGCGGCGGCAATATGCCGGAAACGCGCTTGGCCAGCATGGTCTTGCCCGAGCCAGGCGGCCCGATCATAAGAATGTTGTGCCCGCCGGCGCAGGCAATCTCCAGCGCGCGCTTGGCGGTAAATTGCCCGCGCACTTCCTTAAAATCCGCCGCGCCGCTTTGTTCCGGCGCGCCGAGCATCTGCGATGTATCCACCTTCAGCGGCAGGACGCCATTGCCGCTGTTGAGCAGGTTGACCACGTCAATCAAAGACCGCACCGGATATACGTTTACGCCGCTCACCACGGCAGCTTCACGGGCATTCACTTCCGGCACAATCAGGTTGGCGATCTTCTTGGCCCGCGCCGCGATGGCAATGGGCAACGCGCCGCGCACCCCGCGAATGCCGCCATCGAGCGAGAGTTCGCCCACCATCACATATTCCGGCAGGTCTTTTTTTACCAGACCGCCGTAAGCGCCCATGATTCCCATGGCCATGGGAAGATCAAAACCGGAACCTTCTTTCTTGATGTCCGCGGGCGCAAGGTTGATGGTAATTTGCGACAAAGGAATTTCATAGCCGCAATTTCTCAACGCCGCGCGGACACGCTGCTTGCTCTCGCGCACGGCGGCGTCGGGCAGGCCAACCGTCTGGAAGTTTTCTTTGGGGTCGCGCGCCGGGCTGACGTCAACTTCCACTTCAATGATATTGGCGTCAATTCCGTAGACTGCGGCGCTCTGGGTCTTGAACAGCATAAGAAGTGCTCGATTGTAGCATTCGGGGGAAAGCGCTTAAGCAGCACTGCCGCTTTACACTGGGATAGCCATGAGACAGGGCTGCTGGTGAAGGCATGGCTTGTCCGGCGATTTTGGCAATTTCACCTGTTACCTAAGTGCATGTTTCCATTGAATCGCACACCCGTTTGACAGTACCATCTAGCCAACCCTCTCCTGTATTTATGGTCCAGCGCATCGAGCCTCGTGTTGCTATCAGCCTTGACGTAAAGGTTTGGGGCCTTGACGTGTATGGCAAACCGTTTGTGCAGCATGCGCGTACCGTAAATGCCACGTCGGTTGGAGCGCGGCTGATCGGCATCGACTGCGTGCGCGAAGGCGAGGTAATCTCTTTGCAGCATGGCGACCAGAAATCGCGCTGCAAGGTGATATGGGTGGGCCGTGACGCCGCTAGGTCCAGGCAGATTGGGATCTTTTGCGTGGAGGCGGGAAAAAGTCTCTTTGGCCGCCAACTGCGGGCTTCGGCCAGGCCGGCGGCAAAGTTTACGGCGGGATTCGCCGGTAGAAGCGGGGCGGAACTTCCGCCATCCGAAGCAAGGAGAACTATGCAGGACATGCCAGGAACCCGGAGAAACCAACAGCGTTTCCATGTGGCCGGTGGCGTTGAACTGCGCCGCAGTGAAGGCGCGCCGCCGGTCTTTGGCAATTTGAGCGACATCAGCACGACCGGTTGCTATGTTGAAACTATCTCCACGTTGCCCGCGGGCACGGAGCTGCTTTTTATGCTGCGCGTGAATGAGACCATTGTGCGCGGCCGCGCCCAGGTAAAAACTTCTCATCACGCCGTGGGAGTCGGCCTGGTTTTTTCCCATTTGAGCCAGGAAGACCAGCAGAAGCTGGATTTTCTTGTCGGCACGATTGCCGGATCGCAGGAACTGCGTCCTGAAGGCCAGCGCAACATCGTGCATGAAGATCCGTTGCCGCCCGTCCGGCCTTTAGCAGGCAGCGCGCGTCCAGCTTCAGGCGGAAGCACAACGCAACTGTCTGTCCAGATCACGCGCACGATCGGCGAACTGAACCAGGTGGAACAGGGATTGGTGGTGGATAAAGTCGATCCCCGCATCATCGCGCAATTTCATGATGCCGTGGAGCACATCCGCCAGACTGCGTGGTCCATGGTGCAGTGGGTGGAGATGAATTCCACCGGCGGCGATCCTTTTGAGGTCCTGCCGCAACTGGAAGCCGAACGCATGCATATGTTGCGCAAGCTGGCCCACAACGTTACCGCCGATCTTGATTCTGGCAGCGTGACCCGCTTTACGGAAGGCATCTCGAAAATTTATGCAGAGGTAGAGGCGCTCTACCGCGGGCTGAGAAAGATTGTGATTGATTCGCCGGAAGAATAGAAGAATAGCGGTTGTTGTGCAATCCCGAAGCGAAGCTTTTTCTGAAATCCCGGCCCGCCCGGTTTTGCGTGAGGGACCCTACCCTTTGCAAGACTTGGTCATTGGGTAATTATTAATTTAAAGCTACAGCTGCGAATCCGCGAACAAAGAGACCCAAAATGATTTCGTGTCTTCCGCGACAACTCGCGACTCATCTATTCTTAAAATTACCCGATTACCAAATTACTCAATTACCAATTCTCCTTCGTGTTCCTTCGTGTCCTTCGTGGTTAAACCCGCTCCACCGCCAGCGCCACTGAGTTTCCTCCACCCAGGCACAACGCAGCAATGCCACGTTTCCCGTTGCGCCGAATCAATTCATAAATCAGCGTTACCAGCACGCGCGTGCCGCTGGCGCCAATCGGATGCCCCAGCGCTACCGCTCCGCCATTCACGTTCACCCGCTCTGGATCAATGCCAAGCTCCTTGATCACCGCCACGGATTGCACGGCGAACGCCTCATTGATTTCGTACAGGTCAACGTCTTCCGGCTTCCATCCGGTCTTGGCCCAGATTTTTTTTATGCCGTCCACCGGCGCCATCATCACCCACTCCGGGGCCGTACCGCTTGTGGCTTGCGCTACCACGCGAACCATCGGCGTTGCGCCCAATTGGCTTGCCCGTGAGGCTGATGTCACCACCACAGCCGCGGCGCCATCATTCATTGTTGACGCGTTTCCCGCGGTTACAGTGCCATCCTTCTTGAAGACCGGCTTCAGATTGCCCAGCGCTGCCGTGGACGAATCTTCCCGCGGGCCCTCATCCTTCTCAAACAGCGTC
>DATBCN010000416.1:0-2706 GCA_036270475.1 Candidatus Angelobacter sp.
TTTTTTGCCCGTGGATTTGTCGGTTGTTCCGCCCGTTGCCTGGGCCATGGATAGAGTAGCGCCCAGCAACATGGTAAACGCAATGGTAAGCAGCTTTTTCAATTCAGTCTCCTTCAGTGGAAAATCAAAGTTTTACAACAATCAGGTTCTGGGGGACATTGGTGAGCGATATTGTACGCGAGAGCCGCGCAAGAACAAAAAAAAGCGGCCTGCATGAGGCCGCCTGGTAAACCGGACCATGAAGCCTATTTCGGTGGCGGGGTGGTTGTGTCAGAAGAGCCTTTTTTTCCTTTTTTGCCGCCCTTATGGCCATGATGATGTTTCTTGGTTTTGGTTGTGTCAGACTTTGTCGTATCGGTGCCGCCGGCGGGTGGTGTAGTGCCTGCCTGAGCAAAGCTCATGGCCGATCCAAGTACCAGTGCGCAAGCGATTGTGAATAGCTTTTTCATTCGATCTCCTTTAAAGGGAAGTTCAGAGTGTTACTAGAAGCAAACCCGTTCCGCCGAAAATAGTTGCGCCGGCTTGTGCGCCGCCTAAGTACCTGCCGGGACCTTCTGGCAGCAGGCGAGAATCTCTTCCTCAGTCAGGCAGCGGTCTGAGGCCTTGGCCCGCTGAAAAATGCGGTCCACCAGGTCTTCAGAAGCGGCCATGCCTTTCCGTTCCAGCCAGAAGATCACATTCGACTTGCCCGACATGGGGCCAATCTCAATAATCTGTTCCAGGCCGAAGTAATGAGAGGGTACACCGGAGTAGACGGAATTAGCCAGTTCAATATCGCCTTTGCGGAATGCCTTTATGACAGCCGCGGCATGTACTCCCGTTGCTGTACGAAAGGCATCTTCTCCCATGACGGGATAGTTGCGCGGAATAGGCACGCCGGTGGATTGTGAAACCGCCATGCAATAGTCTTTCAATTTTGTCAGGTCCTGCTCCGCCCAGGGGGAGACGTCCATCAATTTCAGGTTGACCAGCATCTGGTCCATCTGCGTATTGCCCACGCGTTCGCCGATGCCCAGCGCGGTGCCGTGAACGCAGTCCGCCCCGGCGGCCAGCGCCGCCAGAGAGTTAGCGACGGCCAATCCGCGGTCAGAATGGCCATGCCAATCCACGCGGACCTTCTGCCCTGAAGGCTTGACTACTTCATCGAGAACAAAGCGGACCAGCGCTTGCACACCGCTGGGCGTTGCGTGACCGACGGTATCGCAAATCACGATAGAGGTAGCGCCGTAGCGAATGGCCGTGGAGTAAAGCCGCTTCACCGTTTCCGGGTCGCAACGTGAAGTGTCTTCGGTTACATACATTACCTCAAGATCCAGCGAACGGGCGTAGGTTACGGCGTTTTCCGTAGTGCGCTGGAGAAAGTCGTCCGTCCAGTTTTCCGTGTAGCGGCGGATGGGACTGGAACCAAGAAAGCATGCCACTTCAATGGCAATGCCGGCGCGCTGGGAAATTTCCGCCACCGGACGGATATCAGTCTCCAGCGTGCGGGCAGCGCAATTCGGTTTGATCTTCAGCCGGCAGGCCGCAATTTCCCGCGCCAGAGCTTCCACGTCCGCCACGGCGCGCGGCCCCGCGCCCGGCAGGCCGATATTGGCAAAGTTTATGCCCAGGTCTTCCATCAGGTGCAGGACCCCGAGCTTTTCATCGATGGCGGGGTCCTTGACTGAAGGAGATTGCAGGCCGTCACGCAGCGATTCGTCGTCCAGCATGACCTGCCGCGGAGGCTTGAATTCCGCGCCCGGGACCGAGTTCCAGTCGTAGATCAGATGAGAGTGTTTCAGCGTCACTGATTAAGCTCCACCAGGACTCCAGCAAACCCGCTTTGGGTTTGCTGGGGTAAAACGGCATTATGGCTTGATTTTACTCTCAAAGCAGCCTGCGGCGGAGATAGGATTTTGCGCTTTTCATGCCGCCCCGCATGCGTTTTATTAGTTTTTTTGCGAACAGAAGATCGACAAATCCATCCATCTGATTGGCGAATGCCGGGCCATAGCCATACCACCACAATTTCTTCATGCGCGGCATCCGGTCAGAGTCAACATACTTGGGCCAGACCATTTCTTCCAGGCCAAAGCGCCCGTGGGTGCGGCCAATGCCGCTGGCTTTCACGCCGCCGTGGGGCGCTTCACTAATGCCAAAGCAGGCGAGCACATCATTCACCATGACGGTTCCGGCGTGGATGCGGCGCGCCAGAGCTTCGCCTCGTTTGCCGTCATTGGTGAAGATGCTGGCGGCCAGCCCGTATTCTGAGTCATTGGCCAGCGCGATGGCTTCGTCTTCTGTCTTAAAGCTGCATACCGGCAGCACCGGGCCAAAAGTTTCTTCGCGCATCACGGTCATGGAGTGGTCCACGCCGGCAAGAATGGTGGGGGCAAAAAAGTTGGGGCCAAGCTGCGGCAGAGGTTTGCCACCAGCGAGCAGGCGCGCGCCACGTGCGATGGCGTCGTCAATGTGTGCCTGTACAGTGCGCAACTGGCGCTCATGAATCATCGGGCCGGCATCGATCTCTGGTTCCGTGCCGCGACCAATGCGGAGCTTGCGCGTTTTCTCCACGCAAGCCTCAAGAAACTTTTCGTAGATCGCTTCATGCACGTAACAGCGTTCTACCGATAGACACGTTTGTCCGGCATTCATGAACGCGCCCCACACCGCGGCGCTCGATGCCACGTCAATATCGGCGTCTTCCAGCACGAGCATGGGATCTTT
>DATBCN010000417.1:0-5818 GCA_036270475.1 Candidatus Angelobacter sp.
TCCGAGCGACCTGGTGCGGATCAGGCTGGAATTTATGAAGCCGTTTGCCGCCACCAATGCCGCGGAATTTACTTTTCAACCGCAAGGCAGCCAGACGGCTGTTAACTGGAGCATGATTGGCAAAAGGAATTTTGTAACCAAGGCAATGGGCCTGGTGATGAACATGGACAAGATGATTGGCGGCCAGTTTGAGCAAGGGCTGGCGCAGATGAAGTCCGTGGCGGAAAGCGCGACCAAGACCGCGGCGGGCAAATAGCGCGACGGCCGTCCGGTTGGTGTGTGGCTGTTATCAATGCAAATGTAAAAGGGGCAAGATGACGAACGAGAAGCTGCTAATAACGGTGGCGTTGAACACCTGGAACACGAATATCGCCAGAGCGGAGAAGGTGTTTTCCGGCCTGACGGCGGAACAGCTCCAGAAAGAAGTTGCTCCGGGCAAGAACCGGTTGATCTATGTGTGGGGACACCTTGCGGCGGTCCACGATGCCATGCTGCCGCTGCTTGACTTCGGCCCGCGACTCCATCCTGAGCTTGATGCGCCGTTCCTGACCAATCCTGACAGGGCGACGCCCAGCCTGCCCGCGCCGGAAGAGGTGCGCAAGGCGTGGAATGACGTGAACCGCAAGCTGTCACAGGGATTTGCCAACCTGAAGCCCGAAGAGTGGCTGCAAAAACATAGCGCCGTTTCCGACGACGATTTTGCCAAAGAGCCGTGGCGCAATCGTTTCGCTATCCTGCAAAGCCGCACGGGCCATGTTGCGTATCATCTGGGGCAGGCGGCGCTGGTTGCAAAGTAATAAAGAGACCAGAAGCCCTACCCCTACGGCAGAAAAACGCCAGAGTCTATGAACACTCTGCATTAGGCACTATATCCATGCGCGAAATCGCCCAGCAAGCTTTCTAAATCGACTAAACGCGAAGCGCAAAAACATCCTGATGGGCGGTTTTCAAGGACCCGTCTGGAAGCCTAGTGCGTGCGCCTGCACGCCGGAAGGGGCAATTTGGGTGCAAATGAGCAGCATCCCTTATACTGGAAGGCTTTATGTCCTCGCCCGCAGCGCCAGACAAGACAGAGAAATTCCGGTTCAAGTTTCCCACGCTGAAGCGCGGTGAGATGTGGCGTTATTTTGGGCCAGCGTTTGTGGCCAGCGTGGCGTACATTGATCCGGGCAATTTTGCCGGCAACTTTGAAGGCGGGGCAAGGTTTGGTTACACGCTGCTCTGGGTGCTGCTGTGGTCGAACGCCATGGCCATCCTGATCCAGTATCTTTCCGCCAAACTGGGGATTGCCACGGGCAAGACGCTGCCGCAAAACTGCCGGGTGCATTTTTCTCCCAAGGTAAATTTTGGGCTGTGGATTGCGGCGGAACTGGCTGCACTGGCCACCGATCTGGCCGAGTTTCTGGGGGCGGCGCTGGGTTTTTATCTGTTGCTTGGCATTCCATTGTTTCCCGCCGCGCTGATTACGGCGGGGGCGGTTTTTCTGATGCTGGCGGTGGAGTTGTACGGCTTCAGGCGGCTGGAACAGCTCATCATGGTATTCGTTTTCGCCGTGGCGGCGTGCTATGCGGTGGAGATGTTCATTGTGCGTCCGGACTGGGGCGAGGTAGCCAAGGGCGTACTGATTCCCAAAATCAATTCCGACAGCATTTACCTTGCGGTGAGCATGCTGGGAGCAACGGTGATGCCGCACGTGATTTATCTGCATTCCGCGCTGGTGCAGCACAGGGTGCGGGAAGACGCAGCCAGCAACCATCCGGAAAAATGGCTGCTCACGATGCGCCACTTGCACTATGAACTTTGGGACGTGCTGGCGGCGATGAACGGAGCGTGGCTCATCAACTCCGCGATGATCGTGATGGCGGCGGCCGTGTTCTACAGGAGCCACACGCCTTTCAGCTTTGATGAAGGCCATCTCACACTGCACCCGCTTTTGCCCGCCGTATCCGGGACGGCGTTTGCGCTGGCGCTGCTGTTTTCCGGGTTGTCATCGTCCACGGTGGGCACAATGGCCGGCCAGGTGATTATTGAAGGATTTTTAGACATCAAGTTCAGCGTCTTTCTGCGGCGTTTTATTACCATTATTCCGGCGTTGATCGTGATCTCGCTGAAGCTCGACGCGCTGAAAATTTTGTTACTATCACAGGTTGTGCTGAGCTTTGCGATTCCATTTGCGCTGGTGCCGCTGGTGCTGCTGACGCGCTCACAGGCGGTAATGGCTGATCTGGTGAACCGCCGCTCGACGAATTACATGGCATATGCGGTCACGGCCATCATTATCGGCCTGAATCTGCTGCTGGTTTATAAGCAAGTGGGCGGCAATTTCTAAAGGGACGAACACCGCGAGTTTCTGGAACGTCCACCAGTTCAGATGAATCCAATAGGAAGGTGAAATCATGAATAGTTTCGGCAGCCGCTCAAAGTTGCGCGCCGGCAATCAGGAATACGAAATCTACCGTCTGGATGCATTGGAAAAACATCATTGTTCCGCGCAACGCCTTCCGTTTTCATTAAAAATCCTTCTGGAAAATCTTTTACGCACGGAGAACGGCCGCAGCGTTACCGCGGACGACGTACGCTTTCTCACCGGGTGGAAGCCACAATCGATTCCAGATAAGGAGATTGCATTCACACCCGCGCGCGTACTGATGCAGGACTTTACCGGCGTTCCCGCGGTGGTGGACCTGGGCGCGATGCGCGACGCGATGAAAAAAATGGGCGGCGACCCGACGTTGATCAATCCATTGCAGCCGGCGGAGTTGGTGATTGACCACTCCGTGCAGGTGGATGAGTTTGCCACCACGGGAGCTTTTGCCGTGAACGCAAAGCTGGAGTTTGAGCGCAATCAGGAGCGTTACGCATTCCTGCGCTGGGGACAATCGGCGTTCAGGAATTTCAAAGTAGTCCCGCCGGACATGGGAATTGTCCACCAGGTAAATCTGGAATATCTGGCGCGCGTGGTGTTCGCGGAGAAGCGGGACGGCGTGACCGCGGCATATCCGGACACGCTGGTGGGAACCGACTCACACACCACCATGATCAACGGCCTGGGCGTGCTGGGATGGGGCGTGGGCGGCATTGAAGCCGAAGCAGCCATGCTGGGGCAACCGGTTTCCATGCTGTTGCCGCAGGTGGTGGGATTCAAGCTGACGGGACAGTTGCGCGAAGGCTCCACGGCCACTGATCTGGTGCTGACGGTGACGGAGATCCTGCGCAAGACCGGCGTGGTAGGAAAATTTGTGGAGTTCTTTGGGCCGGGACTGGCGCAACTGCCGCTGGCGGATCGCGCCACCATCGCTAACATGGCCCCGGAATATGGCGCGACGTGCGGCATCTTCCCGGTGGACGAAACCACGCTGGGCTATCTGCGAACCACAGGACGCAGGCCGGAACAGATTGCGCTGGTGGAAGCATATTGCAAAGAACAAGGGCTGTTCCACACCGCACAGACACAAGACGCGGAGTACTCGCAGGTGGTGGAACTGGATTTGAGCACGGTGGAGCCGAGCGTGGCCGGGCCGAGGCGTCCGCAGGACCGCGCACCGCTTTCCAAAGCAAAAGAGTCATTTGAGCAGGCGCTGCCTACCTTGATAGGGCCGCGTCCCGCGCAGTCCGCCAGAAAAGTTGCACCGCAGCAGGTAGAACGCTTTGAAGGTGAAGGCGGCACGCCGGTTGGAATCACGGAAGATCCCACATTGCCCGCGGGCACAAAGGAGCTGGGCGAGGATGTATTTGAGCAATTGCATGATGGGGCCGTGGTGATAGCGGCAATTACCAGTTGCACCAATACATCGAATCCCTCGGTGATGATGGCCGCTGGGCTGCTGGCCAAGAAGGCCGTAGAGAAGGGACTCAAGCGCAAGCCGTGGGTCAAGACGTCACTAGCGCCAGGCTCGCGCGTGGTGACGGAGTACTATCGCAACGCCGGGCTTATTCCTTACCTCGACGAGCTTGGTTTCCAGACGGTGGGTTATGGCTGCACCACATGCATTGGCAACTCCGGGCCGCTGCCGCAGGACGTTTCTCATGCGATTACGGAAAAACAACTGGTGGCCGTGTCAGTGCTTTCCGGCAATCGCAATTTTGAAGGCCGCATTAACTCAGAGGTACGCGCAAACTACCTGATGTCACCGCCATTGGTGGTGGCCTACGCGCTGGCCGGCCGCATTGACCTGGACATCACGCAGGATTCGCTGGGCAAGGGCACGGACGGCAAGCCGGTTTATCTGCGCGACATCTGGCCTACGCAAAAAGAAGTACAGGAAACAGTGAGCATGGCAATCCATTCCGGCATGTTCACCAAAAACTACGAGACCATCTTTGACGGCGACCAGGAATGGAAAAGCCTGCCGGTCCCCGAAGGCGAAACTTACATCTGGGAGGATGATTCAACTTACATCAAACGCGCGCCATACTTTGACGAGATGCCGGCGCGGCCCGCGGCGGTGAAAGAAATCCAGGGAGCACGGCTGCTGGCGAAACTGGGCCACAGCGTTACTACCGACCATATCTCGCCGGCAGGATCAATCAAGGCGAACAGTCCCGCGGGAAGATATCTGCAGAAGCATGGCGTGCAGCCGGCGGACTTTAACTCTTATGGTTCGCGGCGCGGCAACCATGAGGTGATGGTGCGGGGCACGTTTGCCAACGTAAGGCTGCGCAACCAGCTTGCGCCGGGGTCAGAAGGCGGAATCACCAAGCACTTCCCCAGCGGCGAGATCATGTCCATCTTTGACGCTTCAGTCAAGTACATTGCGGACGGCGTGCCGCTGATTGTGCTGGCGGGCAAGGAGTATGGGTCGGGATCATCACGGGACTGGGCGGCAAAAGGCCCGCTGTTGCTGGGCATACGCGCCGTGATCGCGGAGAGCTATGAGCGCATACACCGGTCCAACCTTGTTGGCATGGGCATTCTGCCGCTGCAATTTCTGGCGGAAGAAAATGCGGAGACGCTGGGACTGCAGGGCGACGAGGTGTATGACATTGTGGGGTTGCCAGCGCTGCTGGCGAACAAGTTTGCGGGCGGCAGGCAAGTCCAGGTCCGGGCCACCTGCGCGGACGGAGCAGTGAGCGAATTCAGCGCGCTGGTGCGGATCGATACGCCACAGGAAATTCTCTACTACGAGCATGGCGGGATTTTGCAGTATGTACTGCGGCAACTGCTGGCGAGCAAACCAAAGCCGGAAGAGGCGACGGTGGCGTAATTTACCGCCGATTTACGCGGATACGTTTAGGACCTGCAAGTTTAAGGCGCGAATTAACGCGAAGGACGCGAAACCAAGCAAAATGTGCGAGTCAATCCTTGTCCTTGCCCGATTCTTCGTTTGCCTCGGAGAGAATCTGCCACAGGGCCTTGCCACAATCGATGATCTGCTTGCGGCCGCATTTGGGGCATTGATATTCCCGCATGTCGCGGCCGGTGAAGGTTGTCCGTTCGATCTGGTCCATCTCAATGGCGCAATCAGGGCAGGTAGTTTCAGCCATGTTTGCAGTTTACGCTAGCCAGTTCGGTTTTTGTTTGCTATCCTGGCACGCAGCCTCAGCCATCATGCAGCCCATTGAGGCGGCTGCTGAAGGAGGGCCTGACCACGAACTCTGAAAAACTATGCGCAACGGAAAGCCCGTTGCGTTTTGTGTTTTTGGTCGCCGATGGGGGACGATGCCCAGTAAAGACATCGCGCTAACGTGATTGTTTGCAGCACGGATGGGGACCAAATGGGGACGAACAGCGCAAGTTTTTTGTTTGCAACGTTTTTTGTTTGCAACAGGCGGCTGGGGACCAATGGGGGAGGAATCGCGTAAGTCCTTTAGAAATGGG
>DATBCN010000418.1:0-5471 GCA_036270475.1 Candidatus Angelobacter sp.
ACCAATGACGGACTGAATGAGCTTGCCGGCGGCAAGATCGTCAACTTCAGCAGGAAAAATGGGTTGTCTGACAACATGATCACGGCGATCGCCGAGGATGCAGACGGCAAACTCGTCGTCGCAATGCGTACGGGCCTTGACGTGGTGATCAACGGCAAGCCCATGGGGGCGTATTCTCCCCTGATCACAAAAAAGACGGTTGTGAAAGCGCTCTTTCGCGACGATCAAGGCGTCCTGTGGCTGGGGACTGAAAACCGCGGCCTTCAGTCGCTCTCAGCGGGCCATCTCACTCGTTACGGCTCCGCGGAAGGTCTGCCCAAAACACCCATACACACCATTTATCAGGACAGGGAAAAGACCCTTTGGGTAGGGACGGAAGGCGGTGGGATTTGCCGGCTGGTTTCCGGCAAGTTTGATTGTTATTCCTTAAAAAACGGGCTGAGCGGCGCGTATGTTGAATCCATTGTTCAGGACCATGAAGGTAGCTTGTGGGTGGGCACGGAGACTGGCGGGTTGAACCATCTCAAGGAAGGTCCGCTAACCAACTATGGCAGTGAGATGGGACTGCAGGGTTCGCCGCGCGCAATCGTTGAAGACCCAGATGGCAGTTTTTGGATCGGCACCAGCACCGGCCTTTTTCGCATGAAGGATTCCAAGGTCACTTCCTACATCACGAACAAAGGTGCAGCCAATAATTATGTGTATTCCATGTTTCAAGACCATCTCGGAAATGTTTGGGTAGGTACGGACGAAGGCGGCCTGAACAAGTTTACCGGCCATGCGGTCAAGAACTACACGAAAGCCGATGGGCTGGCAGACAATTGGGTTCCGGCTGTCTATGAAGACCGCGCGGGAGACATTTGGGCCGGGACTTTTTCCGGCGGTTTGAGCCGCTTGCACAACGGCAAGTTTACCAACTACACCACTAAAGAAGGTCTGGGTAGTGATCGCGTATGGGCCATCATGCAGGACCATCTGGGCAATCTCTGGTTTGGCACTGATGTGGGGTTAAGTCTTTTTAGCGGTGGCAAATTTACTAATTTTGATCTGCAGGAGAGTACGCCGCGTGGCCCCACCATGGGTAGCGCGGTCATGGTGATTTATGAAGATGCTGACCACGTTTTATGGATCGGCACATATGGCGGCGGGTTAAAACGCTTCAAGGAGGGAAAATTTACCAGCATTACCATGCGCCAGGGCCTCACGGACGACACCACCTGGAGCATTCTGGAGGATGATCGCGGCTACTTCTGGATGAGTTCGAACCATGGCATCTTCCGCGTCAAAAAGAGCGAATTGATCAAATTCGCGGATGGCGAGGCGGCAAGCGTTGATTCGCAGTCGTATAGTGTTGCCGATGGCATGGAGAGTTCTGAATGTAATGGCGGCACCCAATACTCAGGGTGGAAGACCAGGGACGGAAAGCTGCTGTTTGCCTGCTTGAAGAGCGTGGTGGTTGTGGACCCCAGCAATTTGCCCAAAAATTTGCTGGCCCCGCCGGTTGTGATTGAAGCGGTCAATATTAATCAGCGGCAAAATGTACCGCCGGGCGTCAGTGTTCCCGTGGGCGCCGGCGAACTGGAATTTAAATATGCCGCGCTGAGTTACTTTGCCACCAAGAAGGTCACCTTCCTATGCCGGCTAGATGGCAATGACCTCGAATGGAAGACCTCCCCAACGCCTGGCTTTATGAGTTACACCAACCTTCGTCCGGGGTACTATACGTTCCGCGTAAAGGCAGCGAACAATGATGGCGTGTGGAATGAAAAAGGCGCTTCCTTCTCCTTCTATCTGGAGCCTCGCTTCTATCAAGTGAAATGGTTCAACTCTTTGTGCATGGCAATTCTGGTGCTGCTGGCTGTTGGCGTCTATTTTTACCGCATCCGGCAGGTCCGCAAGAGAGAGAAGGACCTGGTGGTTTTGGTTGGTAGCCGCACCCGCGAGTTGCGTATTGCCAAGGAATTGGCGGAAGCGGCCACGCGCGCCAAGAGTGATTTTTTGGCCAATATGAGCCATGAAATTCGCACGCCCCTGAATGGTGTTACCGGCATGCTCGATCTGGTCAATCAGAGTGAACTTAGTTCGGACCAAAAACAACTTGTGACCATGGCCCAGGATTCAGCCAACACACTGATGGTCGTAATTAATGACATTCTGGATTTTTCCCGGATTGAGGCGGGCAAGTTAGTCTTCGATGTCCGTGAATTCGACCTGACCGAGACCGTGGCTGAGGTCACCCGCACCATGGCGCTTCGCGCCCACCAGAAAGGCCTGGAGCTGGCATATCAGGTCGGCCCCACCATTCCGCAGTTTTTACTGGGCGATGCTCATCGGCTTAAACAGGTACTCATCAATCTGATTGGCAACGCCATCAAGTTCACCGAAAAAGGTGAGGTGGTGTTGCGCGTCACCGCTGAAGAATCCACCCCGGAAGAAGCGCGGTTGGTTTTCTCCGTCGCGGATACTGGCATCGGTGTTCCCGCCGAAAAGCAGCAACTCATCTTTGAGGCTTTCTCTCAGGCAGACGCTTCTACAACACGCAAGTATGGCGGAAGCGGCCTGGGGCTGGCCATCTCCTCGCGCATTGTTGCCCTGATGGATGGAAGGATGTGGGTGGATAGCAAACCCGGGGTAGGATCAACATTTTTCTTTACGGCCCGGCTGCAGGTGGCCGCACGAAATCTGAAGCCGGTGGAAGCGGTCAAAGCTGATTTGCTCGGCCTGCGGGCCTTGGTGGTGGATGACAATGCCAGCTATAGGACCATTTTGCAGGAAGCCCTGCGAAGCTGGGGACTTCAGGTAAGTGCAGCGGGCTCCGGTTCTGATGCCTTGCAGGAACTGCATCGGTCTTTGAGTCAGGCCCGTGCCGTTCAACTGGTGATTGCGGATAGCCATATGCCGGGAATGGATGGTTTTGATCTCGTCGAGGCCATGCGCCAGGCGCCTGAAATGAAGGCCGCTGTTGTAATGATGCTCACCTCGGATGACTACCAAGCATCCGTTCGGCGCTGCCGCCAGTTGGGTATTACCGCACATCTTCTTAAGCCGGTAACGCTTTATGAATTGCTTGCGGTCCTGCGGCAAACGCTCTCGCCCGCAGCTGGCCAGTCCAAGCCCGCGCGTCCGGAAGAAAAACAGCCATCCAGCCACTTCAGAATTCTGCTGGCGGAGGACAATCTGGTAAACCAGCGGCTCGCGGTCCGCACGCTGGAAAAAATGGGGCACACCGTAGCGGTGGCGCTGACCGGGCTGGAGGCATTGGCCGCACTTCGCACGGAAAAATTCGATCTGGTGCTCATGGACGTGCAGATGCCGGAAATGGATGGTTATGCCGCCACCAGGGAAATCAGAAAGCGCGAACAGGGCAGTCAGGAGCACCTACCCGTAATCGCCATGACGGCCCATGCCATGAAAGGCGATCGTGAAAGCTGTTTGGAAGCGGGCATGGATGAGTACGTTGCCAAGCCGGTCAGCCGCGAAGAATTGCAGCAGGTGATTGAGCGTGTGATGAAAGCACGGAAGGAAGCGCTCAACGCCCGATCAGCCGCGTTCGATTAAGAATTCCGGCTGCTTTACTCCAACTCTCCCGCCTCAATCGTTACATTTTCCCGGACAATGAGCCGGTGGGCGGCCATCTCTTTTACTTTAGGAAGCACGCGTTCAACGTGCTCTGCCGTGTCCACAAAGGTGAGCACCAGGGGCAATTTGCCTCCGGCATCCACTAACGACGATGTTTTCACGCGACCGCGTCCGGTGAATCCTGCCACGGCGTGCAATACCGTTGCGCCCGCAATTTCCTGCTCGCGCAGAAATTTGAGCAGCTCAAGATGCAGCGGCCTTCTGTGCCACTCGTCGGCTTCATTCAGGTAAATCGATATTTGGATCGCAATGCGCGGCTGGTTCATGCTTTGATGTGACACGTCCTTCCTGCCTGAATTGCTTGGCTGCCCAGGATTGCCTTTAAATGGCCCGGGCTATCATTGCGCCTGCCAATATTGCGCCCAGGCAAAGCACGTTGTTCGCAAGAATATTGGATGCAAACAGCGTCCAGTGCCCCTGCTCAAAATAGGCCATGGTTTCAAACGCGTAGCTGGAGAACGTTGTGTAGGACCCGCAAAATCCAATCGCCACCAGCAAACGCCACCGTGGATCAACCAGCACGCGTTCCGTTGTCCAGGCCAGAAAAAATCCCAGCACCAAGCTGCCAGTAACGTTGATGAGCAAAGTGCCATAAGGGAACGCCGCATCGCTGAACCGGGTAATGGTTCGGCTCAGAAAATATCTGGAATTCGCGCCCAGAATACCGCCCAGTGAGACCCACATGTAGGCTTTCCAATCAATCATGAATTGCATGCTGATGGCTCCATGGTTTCAAGAATCACGATTTAGAGATCACGGTTTCAACAATCAAGATTTCCAGAAACAGGATTTTCAAGAGTTTTGTAGGAGTCATCAGCCGTCGCGGGGCGGTTAAAGGCGAACTCCATCACCTGGCTTGATTAAACCACAAGTCAGCCGTGCCGGAAATGCAAAACGCGTCCATAAATCCATATAAGCTATAGAAATTTAAGGCTATACGGGTTTTCCACAGGTGCACATTAAACTGTGCATCTCGATTGGAAATTGTCATCTAAAATGGTGTCAGGCTCGTGCAGTTATTGGCTCTCTTTCAATGATTCTTTTAGAAAAGCGAATGCGAGGTCTAACCACTGACCTTTCCGCCGCCGTTTCCCGGCTGGCTGAAAATGACGTTGCGCCCAAGGCAGTACATCGTCTCCGCACCACTATTCGCCGGATTGAAAGCCTTATCAGCTACTCGCATCCTGATTTGGATAAGAAACTGGAGCGCAGCCTGGAAAAGCTGACCGATCTGCGAAAACGAGCGGGAAAAGTCCGGGACATGGATGTCCAGATAGCTCTGTTGGGTGTTCTGGCGAATGGATCCACGGTAAAAGACAGGGAAACGCTGGCCGAGTTGCTGGGAAAAATGAGAGATCGGCAGACGCAGAGACTTGTGTCTGCGGTGCAGAAACTACGGCGCTCCAAGTTCTTTGCCCGGATGAACCGGATTGCGGAACGGGCAGGAGCTGTCCCAGAGGGCCGGAACCGTCCGCTGGCGCCGCTGGAAGAAGCCAGAGCGCAACTCGCCGTGATGGCTGGGGATTTTGCTTCGCAAAATCTCTCGCATCAAAATCAAAAGATCAGCCGCCTGCACGATGCTCGCATCAGCCTCAAGCGTATCCGCTATCTGGCTGAACTCGCGGAGAAGTCAACCGGGCAAAAAAGCTTCATTCGCGAGTTAAAAGCCGTGCAGGATGCGGGGGGCGACGGGCATGACTGGCTGGAACTGACCAACACGGCGGAAAAGCGTTTTTCTGATCGCGCCAACTGCGCCCTGCTGCGGGAAGTGCGTGCTCTACTCGCTGACCGGCATACCGCGGCAACCTCATCCATCGCCAACCTGTTCGCTT
>DATBCN010000419.1:0-1790 GCA_036270475.1 Candidatus Angelobacter sp.
GTATTCGCGGAGCAGCCGGTCATAGTTCGGCTTGCGCGCCAGAGAGATGGCGTTGGCTTTTGACGGAGGCGCATATCCACAGCCATCAAGAATGATCAGAACAAGAGGACGGTCCATAAGCGAAAGAAGAATTCTAAACGGGATCGGATGATCGCGCGAGATCAGGTGAACAGGTGATCTGGACAAATCCGGACCGGTTCAAAGTGATAGCATATCTTCCGCTGTGGGAACGCTAGTGTTCGGGAGAAGAGAAATGACAAAGAAGAATCTTCTTGTTGCGCTTTTTGCATTGCTCACGGTTAGTGCGCAAATTCTGCAGGCGCAGGGGGAGAGCAAAGAGCCAGGCAAGAAAGACGCCGAGCCGCAAGGCCAGGCTGCAACTGCCGCCGCCAAAGACAAGGCGGACGTCCATGAGTTTGTGATTACGAACTTCAAGACAGAAAGCGGGGTGACGCTGCCGCAGGCGCGGGTCGTCTATGGAACGTTTGGCCGCCTGAACGCCGCCAGGGACAACGTTGTGCTTTTGCCCTCGCACTATATGGCGGACCACAATGGCTACGACTTTCTCACCGGGACGGACCGGGCGCTTGACCCGGCGAAGCTTTTTCTGGTGGCGACGGAGCTTTTCGGCAACGGGCATTCGTCTTCGCCCAGCAATACGCCTGAACCGTTCCACGGTCCGCGTTTTCCGGTGATGACCATCCGTGACAACGTGGAGGCGGTACACCGGCTGCTGACGGAAGAGCTGAAAGTAACGCACCTGCGCGCCGTCGTCGGTTTTTCCATGGGAGCCCAGCAAGCGTTCCAGTGGGCGGTCAGCTATCCGGCGTTTGCTGACAAGATTGTGGCCACGGCGGGCACGGCGAAGACTTATCCGCATGGAATCGTCCGGCTGGAAGGGCAGATCGCGGCCATCACCGCAGATGCGGCGTTCCAGAACGGCGACTACACCACGCAACCAAAGAAGGGCCTGGAGGCATTTGCCACCGTGTGGACGGCGTGGCTGTTTTCCCAGGAGTGGTGGCGCAAAGAGCTATGGCGTGGAGACTCGCCGCCGGGCGCCACGTTTGAGCAGGTGCTCAATAATTTCCGCACCAACTTTATTCCCGGGGCTGACGCCAATAACCTGATCCTGCAATGCCGCACATGGGAAAAGCAGGACGTGGGCGCGACGCCAGGATTCAACGGCGATCTGGAAAAAGCGCTGCGCTCGATCAAAGTGCCGTTTCTGTATATGCCCTCGGAGACGGACTTGTATTTCCCCGTGGGCGACGCGCGTTATGAGGCCAGCTTCATGTCCACGGTCACGCTAACGCCAATCCCGTCATTGTGGGGACACACGGCGGGCGCTGGACCGAATCCGGCGGACCTGAAGTTTTTGAACGAGAAGATCGGAAAATTTCTGGGACAATGAGCGCGATAAGATTGTCCCGAGCAGCAAAAGCCCCAGCGAGAACGCAGAGGACGGTATAAGAAGATATATCAATGGCTTTTTACCTGCTGTTCAGAAAATGCGAGTTCGATATGAGTAGGCGCGCCGTCCAGAACACTGTCAGCGATCAGGCCGACAGGCACTTGCAGTCCGCTCACGGTCTGGTGCTCAATTTTTATGTTTAATTTGACTATGCCTGGCCCTGAAACCGGCTTGTAATCCGCCGAATAGCCGGAAAGAACAAGGCCTTTCTGGGTGCGCGTCAGTTTCGGACGGACAGAGCTGATGAACTCCGGTGAAGTGACACTGACCTCGGAAATGATGAGGTCCTTGCTCATCAGGGTCACTATATCTGAAG
>DATBCN010000420.1:0-11622 GCA_036270475.1 Candidatus Angelobacter sp.
AAACTTTGCACATCAGGATCAGCAACGATTCCCGGATCGGGAGAAAAGGACGAAACAAGAAAAACACCGCGCTTGGAGATCTGTGTGATCTGGCTAAGGCCGTGTCTGCCGCAAACGTCGTTTACCTTGGTGGGGGCGGTCACCAGAACATATTTGTCCTGGGCCTGGAGCGGTAAAGTCATCACCAGCAACAATCCGCAACAAATTTGTGCAAGCACCCTGAACTCACGCATAGCTGTCTTTAAAATGTCCTCTCTCGGGCCGGAAACTTTCTTGTGCCTTGAGAAGCTCCCTTCGGGTAATCCGTCAAAACTTGCGTAAGTATAGCCAGAGAGTGTTGTACTGGTGCTAGATAATTTTGCGAGACAGGCGAAATTAAAACTGTGTAAAAAGGAAATTTAAGCGAAATAAATAAGTTTCCTAACACCAGGAAAAGACGAACTAATAACCGAGCAATCCATTTGTTTTAAATAATTTACAACAAAATCGTCAGGCAGATAATATGGTTCTGGCTGGTCAGTCTTGAAAAAATGCATCAATCCTAAAAAATTGTTATAACGGAAGGCAAAAATAGGCACAAAAATTAGACTCGCTAATAAATTTTGCGTTTGCTAGAGGAGCAATTGTATGCGGAAAAACTAAACCAGTTCTTAGGGCCTTGTCGATGTGCCGCCGCTCGTGCTGCTGACGCTTGAACCAGTCCCGCTGCTTCCGATCAGATTTGTGAGCGATTGGTAGAGATCAATGCGCCCGTATCCCATATCACTGATCTGCTTGGTTTTAGAGAGAGCATTGGTGATGTCGCCAGGCTTGCTGGCCGGACGAACCTGCAAGACAAGCGCTGCTGCACCGGCTACCATCGGCGTGCTAAAAGAAGTGCCCCAGCCTGCCGCATAGTTGCCGCCGGGATAGGTGGTTATAACGCCTTCTCCCGGGGCGGCAAAAGTCACCACGCCAGAGCCGAAATTGGAGAAATTGCTTCTGAGATCGCTGCTGCTGCTGGAACCAATGCCCTGTACGCCTCGATAACTGGCAGGATAAACCAGGGTCTTGATCCCGTCATTGCCGGACGAGGCGACCAAAATGACATTCTTGTTGAATGCGTACTGAATTGCTGCCTGTAAACCCGAGGAGGGCTGGCCGAGACTAAAGCTCATGCTGAGGACGTTTACGCCATGGTCCGCAGCGTAGTATATAGCGCGAATAATATCTGATAGGTTCGACGAGCCATCCGCATGAAAGGCCTTCAGCGGCATGATCTTGGCCGTTGGAGCAACCAGATGGACGATGCCGGCCACCATGGTGCCGTGACCAAACTCCGCCATCGGGCTGTCAAGAATTGAGGTCGTGGACTGGTCCAGAATCGAGGTCGTGGATTGGTCCAGGATCGCCACGGCTGACGCATTCAGTTGCAAGGTGTTTTGCGCGTCCAGGATGCTGGTGGTCGATTGCTGCAACTTGGCAGCCTGGGCTGGATCAAGATCGGCAAGCTCAGACGCCCCAATCACATCGCGGGTAAAGTCATATCCGGGCAAAAGCACGGAAGCCAGCGCTGCATGGTTCGGATCGGCGCCGGTATCGATAATGCCCACCGTGCCGGAACCGGTCAGTTTGGTGGCCGTGCGCGCATCGGGTAGGCGAATAATGCTGGTCGCGATTTGAGTGGTGTAGTTGCTGGGGACCGTGCTGCCAAAAAAGCTAACCAGTGTGCGCCCCGGCAGTGAATCAAGAATACTGGTAGTGGATTGCGTGAGCGTGGGCTGCGTAAGGCCGTTCAATTCCGGTAATGAAGCGCGTTGCTCCGGTTCAATGCTCGTGGCCAGCAGGTCAGATTCAACTTCCGTTTCCACGCCGCTCATGTCTACTGAAGCTGAAGTCACCAGCATGACGCAATTCACGCCATCAAAAAGCTCTTTCACCGGAGTAAGGCCATGGCGGTCCATAACGCTCTGTATGTTGCTGGGAGGCGCAGTGAGGATATATGTGGTCTGGGCCGCCATAGGCAGGCCAAAAGCCAGCAACACTATCATTAGTAAGCTAAAATTCCTCATTGGCGACATCTCAAGACCGCTGCATCCATTGTATTTTTTTAGATCTGGGGCGATTTACCCAACTGCACTTCCAGTTCCTGGCCTCTGGATTCAAGTGGCACCAGCAAGCGCAGATCGCTTTCCGGCACATACTCCAGTTGAAATTCACCAAAGGTGTTGCTGATGGAACGGGTCACTTCACGATTTCCCGCCACCAGAATTACCGGCAGATTTGCCAGAATTTCATCGGGCATTTTCTGGTTGGCGATCTGCCCAACCAGCACCATGCTGGCGGAGCCTTTTTCATGCTCAAAACGCAGGTCTACCGAATAGTCGCCGGCGTGGAACAGGACCTGGCGGTTAATCTGGTGTGTTCCCCGCACTCCCACTGGTTGCGGATCATTCACACTGTCATAAATCAGGCTGGCCCAAATGCGTTGCAGAGCGGATTGGCGAGGCGCTTTTGCCAGGCGGATCATTGCTTTCACCTGTTGTTCCGCAGCCCGCGGAACCTGGTAAGCGGCTTCCCGTGTGCAAATTGTGGCAAAACGGGACAATATGCCTTTTACTCTTTCGCACTTGGAGCATCCATACTCAAGATGGGCCAGCATCTGTTCGTGCTGCTTGCTCGGAACGGTGTTCCTCACATAATCAGCCCACTCAGTAATATCGAAATGGCGCGCTTCAGTCATAAGTGACTTTTCTTCGTCTTTCTAACAAAGGGGAATTCGGCTTCCGGGTCCGAATCCCCTCTTAGCAGTCGACGGATGAGCCTGCTTCTAGTCATAAGAGTGCTCTTTCAGGTCAAAAATATAGGCTGGACAGGATTTTCATGTTTTATGAGAATTTTCCGACCAGCGCAAAGGCCGCCCAGTAATATGGGTGCCGGTTTTTTTGCTTCAGCTTCATCATTGCGTTTCGCAGAGCATTCGCCTTATTCGCGCTAACTCTATAGCCCTCATAGAAATCCCGCATAAATTCGGCTGTGCTCTGGTCATGTACCTCCCACAGGCTTACCATCAGCGTTTGAGCGCCGGCGTATAGCAACCCTCTCACCAGGCCAATCAGCTCGTCACCGCCGATTACTACGTTCATTCCCGTGCCACACCCGCTCAGAGTGACCAGCTCGGCATCAAACTGTAACTGATACAAATCAAACAAGCTTAGCAATGAATTGCCCAGCCGCAGGGAGGAAAACATGGGATTGTCCTGACGGAAGTAACCGTGCGTGGCAATGTGGACAAACCTGCTCGTTGGCCCATACGTCCGCAATTGCTCTTCGGTTGCTTCTGTACCCATAAAGAGCCGTGCATTTCCCATGGCGGAGGCGACAAAACGTCCTTCTTCCTCTATAAAGGGCGCGCGCGCATCCGGTACAGCCAAAACCAGGGTGTCCCCGTCACCGATTGGCTGGCTCTTGGCCTGACAGACAGCAAAAATACTGCTGCTGGGCGCATAGGAAATGGAAAAATCGTCAATCAGGTAGCGCTCGCCATTGGAAAGCGCATGAAATGGCAGGTAATGCAGGAAAGCGTGCGGAACAATAATCAGGTGCTCGGCCGTAAGCTGCTCCCGAATCGGTGCAATCAGCATCGAGTAAATCTCTTCCAGATGCGCCTGCGTGGCCTCAAGCAGGGTCTTCTCCAGAGACTTGATGTAGTCAGCGCCCAAACGGAACTTTGATAACTGCAGTTGCAACAGACGGACCTTCTCCCGCACCTCCATTACATTGCCCAGGGGCAATATTTTGAATTGCTTGCGCGACACCAGGCAGACATAAAACCGGTTGCGCGCCGTGTAGTATTCCAGCAGCAAGGTATTTTCCGGCAGGATCTTCTGCAGCTCTTCCACTGACACCGTTTTGGCGCTCTGCAGGTTGGCAAATTCACGGTCTACGTGCTGGACCTGCGAAAACGCTTTGACCAGCGCATCTTCATATTTGCGGCTTAACTGTCGTAATTGCTGGATGCGCTCGCGTGAGCTGCCTTCACGATTCAGCTCTTCCAGTTCAATCTGGTGATAGGTCCAGTTCAGTTTCTGGCGCAGATCGCGGAATTCTCCCATCGCGGGCGAGAGCGACTCTGGCCCCTTGGCGGCCAGAGATGACGCCCGGAATGCAATTAGGTCAGCCAGGCTGCGCGACTTGGCCTGCTCGATGTAGCCAAACGCCTCCCGCTGCGCCCGAATGCCGAAGCTTACCGCTAATGACGTGACCACCAGCCCTTCATAAACCGCCAGTTTGTTCTTGAGGAATGCAATCTTCAACTCTTCCTTGCCGAGATGGCTGCGCAGGTCTTCCAGTTTTTTGAATGCCTGCTCATAGGCCTGCCGCGCCAGTTCGGTATTGCCGCTTCCCTCTTCCGCCTGTCCCAGCATGAAATAAGCCTGATAGGTGGCGGGTGAATCGATGTGCGTCAACCGTGAGAGCGCCCCGCTGCAATAACGCCGTGCCTCTTCCGGATCAGCGCCCCGCAATTCAATGGCTGCCAGCAGCAATTCGCACAGCGCCGCCTTGGACGGCAAAACTGAATTGCCAAAATATTCCAGCGCTTTCAGCGCCAGATCTTCCGCCAGATCGTTCTCGCCGGCCTCATAAAGCACCAGTGCCTTGTATAGGTCGATGAGCGCGGGCCACAGTTCGTTCTGTTCCTTTACGAATAGATCGTGGGCGCGGTCAAAACCTTCCAGCGCTTGTTTGTAACGTCCCTGCTGGCTGATGGCAATCGCCGAGAACGTTGCCGCTTTAGCAGCCTCATATTTCATGCCCAGCTCGGTGAAGGCGGCAAATGCGTCCTGCGCCAGTTCGGTACCGCCCTCGGTCAGGTTCAGCTCCAGGTAAATCTCGGATTCATCCAGATCGCACAGCGCCTGGTGATAACGGTCGCCTAGTTCCGCGCACAGCTTGCGCGTCTGGTCATAGAGCTGGATGGCGCGCAGATATTCCCCGCGCAGGTAATGCAGGTAGGCCACGTTGTAATCGGCTTCCGCCACCAGCAGGGAGAAGCCATGTTCGTGGCAGTGTTGCCGCGCCAGCCGGTAGGTATCTTCCGCGCGGGGAAAATCATTCAGGCTGATGTAACAGACCGCCAGATTTCGCAGCACCGCGGCGATGTCCAGCGTCTCTCCGCACTGCAAAAATTCGCTGTAAGCCCGCTCATAAAGGTCCACCGCTTCTTGGAACCTGTCCTGGCGGTAATAGATGTTGGCGATGTTGCTGTCCAGCCTGGCCAGACGAAGGCGGTCTTTATGGGCATGAAAGATGGAACGCGCCTGTTCTCCCAGCCGGAAGGCCCGCTCGTACTGGCCGTCATAGATCAGGGAATGCAATGCGCCGCTGATAGTGCGGGCAAAATCCACGTCTCGGCCCAGTTGCTCAAAAATGGCCAGAGCTTTTTCGTACTGCTGGATGGCCTGCTGATATTTTCCCGTCAGATACAGGACGTGCCCTACCGCCCGCGCGCTCTGCGCGGTTGAATAAGGATCGTTGAGTTGTTCCGCAATCCACGCGCTGGATTCAGCCAGACGGTCAGCTTTCTGCAGATCGACGCGGGCAAACGTGACCACGGCGGCGTACAGCGACTCGACACCTTCAGTGCTCCGGGCGTGCGGCTGTGCGGACAAAAAGGCGCGCCGCTCTCCTGCCTCCACAATACCCGCCAGATCAATGATCCACTGGTCCAGCCCAAAGGTCTGTCCTTGCTCTGCCATTTTTAGAATCCCAGTTCCCCCAGGATCTTTTGCAGCCGGTTGAGGCACCGGCCACGGATAAAGCCGATCGATCCGGTTGCCAGCCCCAGCTTCTGCGCCACCTCGATATAGGGCATGGGCGGCTGCTCATAGAACAGCAGCTTTACCAGTTGCGCGCACCGCGGCGTAAGCCGGCCAATGGCGTCGCGGACGGCCTGCTCTTCCTGCACTTCCTGCATCACTACGGCAGGGACCGAGGCAATCTCCTCTGCTATCTCCTGCTCCATGGCGTCCAGTTCCACGTCGTTCTTCTGCTGCTTTTTCCAGTGAAAACATTTGTGCGTGGCCACGGTAATGAGCCAGGAACGTAGGGATTCAATCTTCCTCAGCTTGGAAAGATTGGTAAATAGATCAATGCAGACATTCTGAAAAATGTCGCCCGCTTCGTCCGGACTGAAGCCGTATTTGACCGGCACGGAATAGATCAGGCGCTTGTACTTGTCGATGAGCGTGTTCCATGCCCGCTCATCCCCGCCCAGGCATTCCTGTACCAGCCGTTCGTCTTCAGCCGTTGTGTCCCGTGTTGTGGGCAAAGATAAAACTGTTTCCCTGGCGTTGTCGTCCATGCAATATGTTCCGGTTAGTGCTTTCCGGCGGGGTTGTGCCAAAAAAGTTCGTCTGCGTTCCAAAAAGTATACTGTTCAATGATGGCTGGGCGGAAATTACCAAGGTCTTCCTGCGCCCCCACAAGAATATTGGGGCTGGCCAGGTACACCATCGGGAGTTCTTGCGCCAGCACCTCCTGCACTCGACTGTAAATCTTTTTGCGCTGCTGGTAGTTGAGCGTGACCATCTGTTTCTGCATGAGCCGGTCCAACTCGGCCTCCCATGCCGTGGCCGGCGCTTTTTCACCCAGATGCCACAAATGTGTTTGCGCGTTCGACATCAGGATGTTCATATCTGGCGTGGGATCGGCGTCACCGCTTACCAGTCCCATTACAATTGCCTCATAGTCATGGGTATTCAGCACACGGTCATTCGCCGATCTGCCTTCCAGCGGGACCACATGGGCTGTAATCCCAATGGCTTTCAAATCCTCCTGTACCAGCGTGGCCATCTGTCCGCGCTGCGTGTTGCTGGAGCTTACCAGGATGGTGAACTCCACCGGTTGGCCGCTGGAATCCAGCAAAGTGTTGTCGGCCTTCCAGGTGAATCCTGCCGCCCGAAGCATTTCCCGTGCTTTGGGCAATGAGCGTGGCTGGGGTGTGATGGACGGATCAAACCATGCCTTGTTTCCCGCGCTCACGTGCGTGGCAATCGCCGCGCCGCGATTGTGATAGACCAGTCGCACAATGCCCGCGCGATCAATCGCCGCCGAAACAGCGTGGCGAAAACGTGCGTCACGGAACCACTTCTGCTTCCGCGCCACTTCCGGCAACCGGCTTTCCGTATCGTCATTCATGTTGAACATCAGGAAGTTGTATTCCAGCCCCGGCCCGGCGTCATACAGCTTGAAGTGACGGGCTTTTTGCTGCGGCTCCAGTACGGCAAAATTGTCGGCGCTCAAGCCGCTGATGATTTGCGCATCGCCCGCCTGAAACCGGATTACCTGCGCGTCCTGCGTCGGGACCACAACGAAGGTTAGCTCGTCGAGATAGGGCAACCTCTGCCCTTTGGCGTCGACCTTCCAATAGTTAGGGTTACGCTCCAGAGTGACGCGGTCGCCGGGTAGGACCTGCTTAAGACGAAACGCGCCGAGTCCCGCGATCTTCTCCGGCGGCGTGCTCAGGGTCCAGACCTGATTGATTTTGCCTTCCTGATAGTCCTTTTCCAGCAGATGCCGCGGCAGAATGGCCACTCCATCAAAGACGCGCTCCGCCGCTGAATATGGCGCTGGAAAGGTGAAGCGGACAGTGTAGTTGTCGATTTTCCTGAGCGCAGTCGGCTTGCCGGAAATCACCAGCAGATCGCGCTGCGGCGAATGCACCTGCTCGTCGAGATAAACCTTGAACGAGAACAACACATCATCGGCATCAAAGGGCGCACCGTCAGAGAAGCGCAGGCCGTGGCGCAGGTTCACCGTGAACTGTGTGCCGTCTTTGGACACCGTCCATGACTTGGCCAGCGCGGGCTCGGTCTTCTGGGTGGCGCGGTTGATGTGGATCAGGTCGCCCATCAAGCGAGCATTCACACCCAGAGAATTCTGGTCGATGGCCACTACAGGATTGAAAGTCCGCGGCTCAGACCGCTGGGCGACCACCAGCTTCCCTCCCCGGTTGCCCGGCTCAGATGCGGTGCGCAGAAAATCTTCCTGCGCCACCACCTGCAACGCGAGCGCCGCCAGCAGCAAGGCGGCCCACACGTTCGCGCTCGATAAGCGCCCAGTGCCCAGCTTTCTCGGTTGGATTAGATGTTTGATGTTACCCGCTCCTGTAGCGTCTCCGCTAATGAGTGATAGGCCAGAAATACCGGGACCGGGGCAAGTCCGGGCAGAAGCATCCACCAGTATGAAACCAGCACGTGATATTGCTGCGCCTGCGCCAGCATGTTGCCCCAACTCGGGAAAGGCTCGCCGATGCCGAGACCGAGAAAAGAGAGAATGACCTCCGCCAGAATGAACTGCGGAATCAGCACCGCCATCTGTGTGAGCAGAACGCGAAACGTCAACGGCATCAGATGCCGCCGCAGCAAGTATACGTTGGACGCGCCAAAGCCCCGCGCGGCCAGCACAAAGTTGCGTTCACGCGCGCTTAACACCACGCCACGGACCAGTCGCGCCGGACGTCCCCAGCCCACCATGCCGATCACCGCCACCACCAGCAGGAACGCGGTGACCGGACTGATCTGCAACGGCAAAAAGGCGCGTACGGCAATCAACAAATAGAACCAGGGGACGGTAATAAAAATTTCTGCCAGTCGCATGGCCACATCGTCAATCAATCCGCCATACATTCCCGCGATCCCGCCCAGCAGCAAGCCCGTGACGGCGGAAAACGCCGCGGCCACGAACCCGGCAAACAATGAAACCTGGCCGCCATAGAGTAAGCGGGAAAATTGGTCGCGGCCAAAGCCATCCGTTCCCATCAGGAAAAAATTGGCGGGCGCCGCTACGCCGAACAAGTGCCGCGTGGAATGAAACATTCCCAAAATGCTGTATTCGTCTCCCTGCGTGAAAAATTCGATCTCGGCTGGCTGAGCACAATCCTGTGTGTACTCAATTAAACCACTCTCCGTGCTTTTGGTGGCATAAACAAAAGGACGGAAGTGAAATTTTTCTGCGCAGTCAAAAAAATGGACTGCGGTGGGCGGAGCGTAGGAGTGCATCCGCTCCTGTGTCTGATAGCTATATGGAGCTATAAACCCGGCCAGCGCCACCAGTGCATGGATTGCCAGCAGAAACCAGATGGCCCAGGTGAGGTGGGGCCGCCGCAAACCACCGGCGCCAGCTTTTTCAGGGCCGCGTTCTGCCGATTGAGGGTTCATGCCTGCCTCCTGATCCGTGGATCAAAGACATAGAGCATGAGATCGGCAAGAAGATTGCCGCCAATCAGAAACACCGTGGCCAGCATGACCGCGCCGATCACGACAAAGAGATCGCGCGCCAGGATCGCTTCCAGCAGCAGCGGGCCAATGCCCGGCCAGCTCATCACCACCTCAATCAAAAGTGAAACGCTCAGCAGCAATGCCACGGAAAGTCCAAAGAGAGAAATCAACGGATTAGCTGCCGCAGGCAGCGCATAACGAAAAAGAAGTTTGTAGCGCGGCAGGCCGTGCCCTTCCGCGGCGCGCATGTAGGATGATTCCAGCACCTCACCCACGCTGGCGCGCACATGCCGCAAAATCATGGCCAGCGATCCAATGACCAGCGCAGATACCGGCAACACCATGTGCCAAAGCAGATCGCGCAGCCAGTCCCAGAAGCCCTGGGTCTGCGCGCTTACTGAAGTCATTCCGCCCACGGGAAACATTCCGGTCTTAAGCGCGATCAGCAGGGCCAGCAGGGCGATCAGCACATCGGGCAGCGCTAGCAGAGTGGATGTTCCGGCGGAAAATAAGCGGTCAGCCCACTTCCCTTTCCATCCCGCCACCAGCACACCCAATGGCACTGCGATCAGCCAGGAAATTATGAGTGCCGGCACGCTCAGCAGAAGCGTATTGCGTGCGCGCGGCCACAACAGTGTTGACGCCGGAGTGTTGTACGCAAATGAATATCCGAATTCGCCGCGGACAGACGATTTTGCCCATTGCCAATAACGCACCGGCAACGGCCTGTCCAGCCCATACTGTGCGCGCAACTGTGTCACCGTTGCGGGCGAGATTTGCGAATTCAACCTGACCTCGCTCAGGAAGTCTCCGGGCGCGGCCTGAAAGAGAAGAAACAAGAGAATAGAGACCCCGAACAGCATCAACACGCCATGGCCGGCGCGGCGGGCAAGGTAACGAATCATGCCGTGGCCTCCACTCCCGGCGCATGCAGCTTCTCGCTGGCTTCCACCAACTCGCGCGTGGCCGGATGCTCGCTCCGGCTCAATTTGTCCGGCGTGGTCCGTTCAACGATCCGCCCGCCTTCCATCACGATGACTTCCTGCACAAACATCGAGATAAAGTTGAGGTCGTGCGAAATGTAGAGATATGCAAGTCCATGCCGGAGCTGCAATTCCATCAGCAGGCGCACCATCAGCGCCTGCAAAGGCAAGTCGAGACCTGACAGCGCTTCATCCATCACGAGCAGACGTGGTTCCGCAGCCAGCGCACGTGCCAACGCCAACCGTTGCCGTTGCCCTCCGCTGAATTCTCCCGCCAGGCGTGACGACCATGCCGCATCAAGCCCCACTTCTTCCATCAACTCCAGCGCTCGTGAAGTGCGCTCGGTTTCATTCTTCCAGCGTCCGATGTCCAGCGGTTCGGCGATGATCTGCCGTGCGGTAAAGCGGGGATTCAATGACGTGGCAGCATCTTGAAAGATCATCTGCACCTGGCGCGAAACTTCCTTCTTCCCTTCCAGCTTCTCGCCTTCGAGCAGTATTTCCCCCGAATCCGGCGTCTCAAATCCGGCAACGCAACGTGCCAGAGTTGACTTGCCAGATCCAGAACGCCCCAGCACAGCCGTGGTTGATCCCTCCGCCAGCCGCAAATCAATTCCTTCCAATGCCTGCACGGCAAATTTTCTGCGCGATAGCATGCGGTGCTGGACAAACTTTTTACTCAGGCCACGAATCTCCAGCAACGGCCTGGCTCCGTTACCTGGGCTGTTTCTGCGCGGCGCAGCCATCAAACTTTTTTCAGGGGACAACAAGCCCTGCATATAGCCATCAGCGTTGCTCCGCAATTTCTCAATGCCGCCGCGGGCCGCAATCTCTCCATCACGCATCACCAAAATGCTTTCCACCAATGCGGAAAGCACCCCGGCATTGTGAGTAATGAACACCATGGCAAGCCCAAGCTCCTGCTTCAAACGCCGCAAAAGCTCCAGGATTTCCGCCTGCGTCGCGGCGTCAAGCGCGCTTAACGGCTCATCGGCAATCAACAGTTTGGGACGGCAAATCAAAGCCTGGGCAATCGCCACACGCTGCCGTTGGCCACCGCTAAGCTGGTGCGGATAGGCGCGCATGATGCGGGCCGGGTCGGCGAATCCAACATCGCGCAACATCTCATTGCAGCGGGCCGATACCGTTTCTCGATCCAATCGGCTATGCGCCAGTAAAACATCCGCAAGTTGACGGCCCAGCGGCAAGACCGGATTTAGGGCCAGGGCGGGCTCTTGCGATATGAGAGCGATCTCGCCGCCTCGGATCTCTCTCAACTGTGCAGGGGAAAGGGCAGCCAGATTTCGTCCGCGGTATTCCACGCTTCCTGAAACTACGCGCGCAGTGCGCGGCAGAAGGCGGAGCAGGGCCAGCGCCAG
>DATBCN010000421.1:0-1851 GCA_036270475.1 Candidatus Angelobacter sp.
GTATTGCTGGTGGCCGCCTCGAAAAAGGGAAGTGCCGACGCGCGCCTGATGCTGGAACAGATGGCCGAACAGGGCTGCCAGTAAAAAGTCCCAAAATCGCCGGTAATTGTGCCCAGTTTTCTTGACTTGCGGCCACCGCAACCCAATAATGGTTAGGCATGAGTGCGAGCGCTAGAGGTGCAGAGTCGATGTTCCTGGACGTCAAGGAACTGGCGGTTCATAAGCTCAACATCCGGAAGAGCTACGCTCCGGGGAATATCGATTTCCATTCGGCGGAACTGAAGCAGATTGAGCCGCTGGAAGTGATCGCTACGGCCGAGCTCATCGAATCGCAGATTCGCATTACCGGTGAGTTGGACACCAAAATCGAGTTGCAGTGCGCGCGCTGCCTGGAGCCGGTTGTGGAAGATGTGCAGCGGCACTTTGACTTGTTTTATAGCCCCATGCCCAAGGTCAGCAAGCCGGAAGAAGAACGCCTGAAGGATTTGGACGCGGACATTGGATTTTATAAAGGCGAAGGGCTGTTTTTGACGGACGTGCTGGTCGAACAGGTGCTTTTGGCGGTGCCCATGAAGGCCATATGCCGCAGCGATTGCCGCGGCCTTTGCGCCGCTTGCGGGGCGAATTTGAATCACGAAGAGTGCCGGTGTGAAACCCATGCCACGGACCCACGGTTGGCACCACTGGCGCGGATAAAGCAGGACTGGCTTAAGAAACAGTAAGACTTAGTGAGTGGCAGCAATTGCCGTGGGTTTGTGTGTGCGTTTGAGATGATTTTGCGGAACAGTTAGCCGTTTCCAGCGGTCCGTTAAGTTGCAACACCGGCGGGGTAAACCCGCCGCTACATGAAGAAGGAGCAGTACGATGCCAAATCCAAAGAGACGCCATTCCAAGCGGCGTACCAGCACCCGCCGGGCGCACGATCATCTATCCAAGCCCGCGTTCGGCAAGTGTCCTCATTGCCATGAAATGAAGCAGCCGCACCATGCGTGCCCGCATTGCGGCTACTACAAAGGCAAGGCCGTCAAAGAGGCTTCCGCTTAGACTGCTGGTTGAGTTGTATGCACTTCTTTTTCAACTCCGGGATTGTCGGCACCATACGCGGGATCATTCTTTTAAAGCAACCCTGACCCGGTAGAAACGGCAGTACGCCCCCATGATCACAATTGCCGTGGATGCGATGGGAGGGGACAATGCGCCCCGTCCCGAGGTTGAAGGAAGTGTGCTGGCTGCACGCGAACTGGATGTTCGCGTAATGCTGGTTGGCCAGCCAGCCGCAATCAAGTCGGAGCTTGCCAAGCATGATCGCAGCGGGCTGAAGATTGAAATTGTTCCGGCCAGCGAAGTGATCACCATGGACGATCACCCCGCGCAGGCTTTCCGACGCAAGAAGGACAGCTCGGTCCATGTGGCCACTCGGCTGGTGCGCGAAGCTAAGGCGGATGGTCTCGTAAGCGCAGGAAATACCGGCGCGGTGATGACCGTCGCGCGGTTTTTGTTAGGCACGTTAGAATCGGTGGACCGCGTAGCGCTGGCGGCGCCCTTTCCCAATGCCAAAGGCGGCGTCAGTGTGATGCTCGATGTCGGCGCCAATGTGGATTCTAAGCCCGAGCACCTGGTGCAATTCGCGGTGATGGGCGAGATGTACTATCGTGCGACGTTCGGCAACCGCAAGCCGCGCGTGGGATTGCTCTCCATCGGTGAAGAGGAGAGCAAGGGTAACGAGTTGACGCGCGAAGTGAACGAGCGGCTGAAAAACGCGCACATGCACTACATTGGCAACGTGGAAGGCGGCGATCTTTTTTCCGGTGCGGTGGACGTGATTGTCTGCGACGGATTTGTCGGCAACAT
>DATBCN010000422.1:0-3873 GCA_036270475.1 Candidatus Angelobacter sp.
ACGTCGGCGTCCTGTTCAATGGCGCCCGATTCGCGCAGGTCAGCCAGTTGCGGACGGTTGTTGCCGGTTCGGCTTTCCGGAGCGCGGCTCAACTGCGAGAGCGCGATCACGGGGCAGCGCATCTCTTTGGCAAGGCCTTTCAGTCCGCGCGAGATGGCGGAAACCTCTTGCGTGCGGTTTTCATAGCGCTTGCCGCCGCCGGTAGGCGTGCCCGCCACCAACTGCAGGTAGTCCACGATGATCAGGTCCAGCCGGCCCTGTGCCTGTTGCAACCGGCGGCACTTGGCGCGCATTTCAGACATGGAGATGCCCGGCGTGTCATCGATAAAGATGGGCGCTTCCGCCAGCGCGGCCAGCGCGGTGACCAGTTTGTTGTAATCGTCACGGCCCAGGAAGCCGGTGCGCAGCTTGTGCGAATCCACCATCGCCTGCGAGCACAAAAGACGCAGGAGGAGCGATTCACGCGACATTTCCAGCGAGAAGACGCCGACGACTTTGTTGTCGCGCACGGCGGCGTTCTCAGCGATGTTGATGGCAAAAGCAGTTTTGCCCATCGAAGGGCGCGCCGCGATGATCACGAGATCTGACTTTTGCAGGCCGCTGGTCATGCCGTCAAGGTCTTCAAAGTGGGTTTCCAGTCCGGTGATGCGCTGGCCCTGTTCATAGAGCTTGTCAATGGAGCCGAAGGAGAGCTTGACGATCTCCGGGATGCCCATAAAGCCCTGGCCTATGCGCTGCTCCGCCACCTTGAAGATGGCCGACTCGGCGGAGTCGATGATTTCTTCCGCCGGCGCTTCCTGCTCATACGCCTGCTGGATGGCGCTGGTGGCGGCGTGAATCAGCCCGCGCAGCAAGGCTTTATCTTTTACGATTTTTACGTACTGCTCAATGTTCTTGACGCGCGGCAGTCCGTCAGTAAGCGAGGTGACATACGCGACGCCGCCGACGGACTCAATCTCTTTGTGCTGGCCGAGTTGTTCCGTGAGAGTGACAAAATCGACGGCGCGGCCGGTTTCAGCCAGCTCCATCATGCGCAGGTAGATGCGGCGATGCGAGTCGAGCGAAAAATCTTCCGCGCGCAGATGCTCCGCCGCCTGGGGATAGGAGGAGTTGTCCAGCAGGATTGCGCCCAGGATCGCGCGCTCTGCATCCATGCTGGCGGGCATTCCGCGGTCAAGAATTCGGTCAGTGGTTGCCATTCAAAGTCTCACAGCAGTTTTATGCTCACTATTCTAAGCCAGACGATATCGGCAACAAAATGGCGAAACGCCAGAGAAGCGCGGCCTTCTTCTGGAATATCGTCGCAAACGCCCAAGTCACAGTTCGTATCCGGGCACGGACTTCAGCCGTGCCGTTACAGCATTTTTTTGAGTGGGCTTTAAGCCCATGAAAACGCACGAAAAATAAAAACCCGGCCTGTACCAGCCATACAGACCGGGCTTGCGGGGTGGATGTTCTTGCGCCGCCCGTTGCCGCAGCGGCATCTGACAGTTCGGCGAGTTTCTCTTACGCTCATCGCCGTCACCAGCGAATGAGATATTGACCTGGCCGCAGCCAGGCCTTAACGCAGATTAAACTCCGGACACATCCCTTGAGTGTGCGCCGGTTCCTTTTTGGAACGGGGGGACCGTACTGTCAACTTCGCGAACATTCACACTTGAGTAAGGAAAATATCCATGATGTGCCATTGTGGAGCAAGCGGTGAATTTGCCATTGCATGGGATTTCGGTGACTATCCTGTGCATATCCGCTATTGCTTGTGGAGAAAGGTGGAAAAGTGCGGCACAAACTCAGTGCGCCCGCCAATTCTCGCCGGAGGTCCTCTCCATCTGTGTTCCGCGCGATTGCACAACCTGGGCAGCAGATTTGCCGCGCACCGCGCTTTTCCCGCTACTCACCTTTGTTTAGCGTATAGTAATAGTAACTGCTGTTGCTGGCTGAAGCGTTGCCGGTTTTTGCCGCCACTTCATAGACGTTCTGAGGAAGCTGACGGGAGTACTGCGCATGCTTTTGAGCACGGATTTTGCCAGTGAAAGCGACCTGCTGGACCGCGTGTTGGACAGGGGAATTGTGGTGGAAGTCTGGGACCGCGTGGACCTTGCCGCCATTGACATGACGGGAATGCGCGTCACGGTTTCCGTGGTGCAGCTTTTTGCCCGGGGTAACAACCCGCCATTTCGCGCGGGATATTTTTCCCGGGTCGAGCGGTCCCTGAAAGACGGGCCATCCTGGAAACGACCTTCACGCTTTTAATCCTGCTTAGGGGTAAGCCCTTTGATGCGGGTTGCATTTAGGCTCTGGCTTTTCGCCGCCAGGTTGTGGCATTCTGTGCAGCATGGCAAACAAAAATCATCCCAAGCGCGAAACTAAAAAACCTAAAAAGAAAAAAACCGTTTAGCTTCAGCCGGAAAACGCCGCCAGAAATAGATCACGGCTCTATGTAGATGCGGTGGACTCGTTCGCCCAGGCGCGTGAGCAACTCATACGGAATGGTTCCCGCCATCCGTGCGACCTGTTCCGGGCGCAGCGTGTGGCCGTTGTGGGTCCCATAGAGCAGCACTTCCGCGCCAATGCTCACGCCGGCAATGTCAGTTAAATCCACCTGCATCTGGTCCATGCTGATGCGGCCCACGATTGGCGCCGGCCGGCCTTCCACCAGCACCTGCCCAATGCCGGAAAGTCGCCACGGCAGGCCATCGTCATAACCAAAAGGCACAATGCCGGCTTTTGTTGGGCGCGTTGCGGTAAAAGTGCGATTGTAGCCCAGCGTGTCTCCCGGCGCGAACTCCTGGATGCCGGTGATTCGGCTGGTCACTCCCACGGCAAGTTCCAAACCCAGATCAAAGCCCAGCTCTTGCCTGCCCGCTTCCGATGGATAAATTCCATACAGCCCCAGGCCAATGCGCACCATGTTGTAGTGCGCTTCAGGGAAGCGGATTGCGCCCGCGGTGTTCGCGGCGTGGATTTGCAGATCGCCAAAGCCGCTGGCCTTCAGCCCGGCAATCACCTGGTTGAAAGTTGCAATCTGCTGGCGCGTAAAGTCGTCAGAGCCGGGATCTTCCGCCGAGGCAAAGTGCGTGCAGACTCCTGTGAGCCGCATCACTCCGCTGGAGCGTATGCGCTGCGCCAGTTCTACCGCGATCTGTGGCGGCACTCCCAACCGATGCATGCCAGTATCGACTTTCAAATGGACATTGAGTATGTGCCCGCTGCCGGCCAGCGCCGTGGTGAATGCATCGACAAGTTCCGCCGAATAAATCACCGGTGTAAGCCGGTAGCTCAGCAGGTTGTCAACATCTTCCCGCTCTGAGAGGAATACCAGAATGTCCTGATCGGCGCCGGTCTTGCGCACAGCCACGCCTTCATTCGCTGACGAAACGCCAATGTGGTGAATGCCTAACTGCGACATCCATGAGCCAAGCTGCGCCAACTCGGTCCCGTAAGCCAGGGCCTTCAACATGGCCACAATATGGACTGAAGCGCCGCAGTGCCGCCGGAAGCGCGCGATGTTGCCTTCAATCGCCGCAAGGTTCACCCACAGGCAGCGCTGCGCGATTGCGCCGGAGAGATCGCGCACGGCCTTCACCATGCCGGCGTTGCGCGGACCTTTAAAGAGAATCGTATCGCCGGGGCGCAGCAGAGGAAGCAGGCGGTCTTTCAACTCATCGGCGGTTTTTACCCGCAGAACATTCCCTGCCGGCCGCGCCGATTCATATCCAGCCGCCGTGGTTTCCAGTTCGCCGCCGCCCACAAGAAACAGATGGCTGAAGCCGTACTCCGCTGCCTGCGTTCCCACCTGGGCATGTTCGCGGCCAGAGCTGGCGCCAAGTTCGCGCATTCCGGCAAAGGCAAACATCTTTCTGCCGTTGCGCG
>DATBCN010000423.1:0-3689 GCA_036270475.1 Candidatus Angelobacter sp.
ATGAATGGTGCTTTACATACGACTGGAGAAAGCAAAGGCATCTCTGAAATCGAGAAGAACGCTCTTATGCTCCTGGCAGCAACTCTGTTCGATATTTTAGGGCCAGCCCTGCGCCTTTACCCTGAACTCCGCTTGCGCTGCTTCATCGAGCCTGGGTGGCGGAGTTGTGCGGCTTGCAACCTTCATGCCGACTTCAAGAAAAACGCGATGTGGGCAATCTTTCGGTCTGTATCCGGCTGCGCAATCGCAAGTTTGCGCAGCGGATCGTCTGGCGGAATGGCCCCGACGAACTGTTTAGGTGGTCCAGTTTTTTCTGGCATGACCGTTGGATGCAATTTCAACTCCCAGGCCGGCGTGGAAAATTACTTGAGCTCCGTAATGATCGCGCGCTGTTTTCCCCGAACAAGCGTTTCTGTATGCGTGCGACCTCCAAGATTGAATCTGACTATACCGCGCTTGTAAGGATTTACTGTCGCCTGTCCGTCCGGCGTCGTCGATTTCAAATCGCCATCGTCAAGAAACACCACGACGACATCTTTATCGTGGAAGTGCATCGGCGTTGCCACATCCGGCTGCCAGGTGTAGTCCCATACGATCACCCGGTCATTCTCAAGGATTTTTTTCGAGCCTGGCCGGGGAAACGCCAGTGGAAAGCTGGTCATATTCTTGTATTCTGGCCCCGCATGGTCTTTCAGGTCGATGATAATCGAGCGGCCATCCGCCTTTTGCTGCGCGCCCTTGGCTACGAACGCGGCATTGCCCGTCAGGGACACCACCACCGCGTCGGTCATTTGTGCGGGCGCAGAATCGATAACATCCCAAACCACAACGCGGTCATTTTCAATTGCCGGCTTAAGCGTCGCTTGCGAACCGGTCTGGAACAGCATTGCGCAAAACAGCAGAATAGGGACCATGTGTGTGCCTTTCAGCAAGCAAAGTTAGTATGTGACTGTTCCGTTCCGATCAAATTTGGCGACAGTCGCGGCTAGCGGCTCTTTCTTTTCAATACGGCCTTTACCGCCTTCACAATAAAAGGCGCGGTCAGTCCGTATTTCTCCATCAACTGCTCGGGCGTCGCGGATTCCGCATATGTATTCTCGATGCCCACAAACTCCATCGGCACCGGACGCGACTTGCCCACGGCGCGCGCCACCTGCGACCCCATGCCTCCATCCAGCAAATGCTCTTCCGCGCACACGATCGCGCCGCACTCTTCCGCAACCTTGGCAATCGTAGCTTCATCAATGGGTTTGATGGTATGCATGTCAATCACGCGGGCGTTAATGCCTTCACCGGCAAGCTGTGCCTGGGCCTCCAGCGAATAGCTGACCTCCAGTCCGCAGGCGATGATTGCCACATCGCGTCCGTCTCCGTGTTGCTTGGCCTTGCCGATCTCAAACGTCTCTTCCGGGCCGTAGATGATCGCCGTCTTGGGACGTCCGGTGCGCATGTATGCCGGCCCTTCATGTTCCGCCATCCGATGGACAAGGGCGCGGGCGCAGAATTCATCAGAAGGGCTGAGCACGATAAAGCCGGGCAACGCGCACATGAGCGCGTAATCCTCAACGGACTGCTGGCTCGGCCCATCCTCGCCGATGGAGATGCCGCCGTGCGAGCCCACATATTTGGCATTTGCGTGCGGATAAGCCGCGCCCACGCGTAACTGGTCCATTCCTTTGTCGCAGAGAAAGACCGCGAACGACGACGCAAACGGCAGCTTCCCCGCCAGCGCCAGCCCCGCAGCAATCGAAACCATGTCCGCCTCGGCTATGCCTACCGTAAAAAAACGGTCAGGGTATACCTCTTGAAATTTAGCGCTGAACGTTGACTTGGCCAGATCAGCGTCAAGCACCACGACATTCGGATTGGCCTTGCCCAGCTCAACCAGCGCTTGCCCGTAGGCTTCACGCGTGGCGACACCCATCTTGGGTTCGTACTTAGGCTTGGTGTTGGGAATAGTAGCTGAGCTCAAGTAAAATTCTCCTTGTCCGATTGCTAACTTCGCTGGTAAGAACCAATCGTCATAACTATTTCTATCAGCGCTAATCTGCGCAAATCCGCGGCTAAAGTTTCTTCGCCGCCGCTTCCAACTCAGCTACTGCCGCTGCCACCTGCTCCGCATTGGGCGCAACGCCATGCCACTTTGCCGTGTTCTCCATGAATGACACGCCCTTGCCCTTGACGGTGTTGGCCACAATGCAGGTAGGCTTGCCGTCTTTTGCGGCACGCGCCGTTTCCAGGGCAGGAATCACCTGGTTGAAATCATGGCCATCAATTTCCAGCACGCGCCAGCCAAATGCCTCAAATTTCTGCGCCAGCGGAGCCACATCCAGGATGTCCTTTACAAAACCATCCAGCTGAATATGGTTGTAGTCCACAATCACCGTCAGGTTTTCCAGCTTGTGATACGCGGCAAACATAGCGGCTTCCCAATTCTGGCCTTCCTGCATCTCGCCATCGCCCACCATCACAAAGGTGTGCCAGTCTTTCTTGTCCAGCCGCGAAGCAAGGGCCATGCCGCACCCAATGGAGATTCCCTGACCCAGCGATCCGGTGTTGGCTTCAATCGCGGGGAAAAACCGCTTGTCCGGATGCCCCTGCAAAGGCGAACCCATTTTGCGCAGCGTGCCCAGGACAGAATGGTCAATATAACCGGCCTCGGCCATCACCGCGTAAAGCGCCGGGCAGCCATGCCCTTTGGAAAGAATAAAACGGTCGCGGTCCGGCCATTGCGGATCTTTTGGATTGTGGCGCAGCACGCGGAAGTAAAGCGCACTCAGCAACTCAACCTCTGAGAGCGACCCTCCGGGGTGCCCGCTGCCCGCGGTGCCGATCATCTTGATGATCTCAATGCGCAGCCGATTGGCCAGGCGCTTGAGTTCAGCAATGGATTCAATTCGGTTGGCTGTGGTCACGTCGACGGTTGTGCTCATGGGGGATTTTACTCTCCGGCTGCGGCCGTTTTCGCTCTACAGGAAACGGCGCGTACCTTCAGTTTAAATGCCGCCCAAGGCAGGGTCAACGCGGGGCAGGAGTTCCACTCAGGAAACGCAAATCAGAGCAGTTGCACAAATCATTTGCATACAAAACGGTGCATAACAAAAAAGCCGCGGAGCCACCCGGCCAACGCTGATGAAAACAAGTTGGGTTTGGTTCGTTGTTTCAGCGCTGACCAGGTAAACGCCACGGCCTTTTTCGCACGCGCGGCGGACAACGATTCGCTTTTGCTGCCCGCCGCTCTCGGAGCGAAATCAGAAGAGATGGAAGTTAACAATAATGTTCATCTGGACTGCCACAGGCCGGCCATCTTTTTTTGCCGGATCAAACCGCCATGTGCGGACTGTCTCCAGGGCCTTCTCATCCAGTCCCATGCCCAGCGAGCGGACGACAGTCAGGTTTCTTGGCAGGCCATCGGCTCCTATCGTCGCCAGCAGCACCACTTCTCCCTGGTATTTTGACCGGCGCGCCTCCTCGGAAAACTCAGGCTCCGGAGAATAAATCGCGCGGGGCATGCTCACGCCGTTGCCAATGCCATACGTGCCATCACAACATCCGCCTCCGTCGCCATTCCCGCGTCCTGGGCCTTTTCCCGTGCCAACGCCCGTTCCAGCATTGCCGCCAATGCCCCCAGCAACCCCTGGCCCATTCGAAGGCGCAGCAAGAATAGACAACGGATCGCCAATCTGCCG
>DATBCN010000424.1:0-1588 GCA_036270475.1 Candidatus Angelobacter sp.
TGGGAATTGGGAGCATCCAAACATGCGACGTTCGGACCTGGTGCAGCATAAAGAAAAGGAAAACGGGCGAAACGATCGTACTTCGCAGATCGTGTTCGGAGAGCGCCAGCACCTTTTGCGCGTCCTGGATTCGCTGGAGGGCACTTCGTTGCCCATCGCGCGGATGCAACAGGAGCGCCGCATTCTGGAAGAGCTAATCCACGCGCGTACTCGGGAATTGAACCAGATCAATACGGCCTGGGATGAAAAAATCGGTCTGGTCCTGAGTGGCGAAGCGAAGCCGGAAATGCTGGAGAAGCTGGTCAAGCAGGCTCCCGAAGAAGACTATTACATGCTGAGGCTGATCAGCGAGCATCCGCGGACGAATGCAAAGACGCTGAGCAAGCTGGCGAAGCATCCTTACGGTGCGATTCGCGAAAACGTGGCGCGGCACCCGAACGCGGATGCGAATACTTTGACGTACCTGAGCAAGGACAAGACGCAGCCGCTCTGGTACCTGGTGGCCTTCAATCCCAATACGCCGAACCCGCTGCAGAGGAAATTGCGCGACCGCCTGAAGAAGCTGGGCGAAGCTCAGCCGATCCGCTAGCCCCGATCACCCTGCTGAAGCATTCCGTCCTGATTTTTGTAGTGGCCGGTCTTTAGACCGGCCAGAACCTCCGCATCCAAAACCTGGTTCCGTGTTTTTGGCAGGGCTGCCAGAGACGATACAATACGGCCCATGCAGACTGAGGCGGGTGTGACGGGCGGGCTTCCTGACGAAGATTTGCCGCGAGTGCAAAAAATTTCTCTCTTCAAAATTCCGCGAACAACAGAAATGCTGCTGGCGCTGTTGGTCTCGGCGGCGGTGCTGATTCCATGTTTCTGGCGGCGGCACATTCAGGCGGGGGATCTGGCAAGCCACGTCTACAACGCATGGCTTGCGCAATTGGCGGAAAAGGGCAAGGCACCGGGCGTTTACACCGTTTGGCAGGCAAAGAATGTTCTCTTCGACCTGATGCTTCTGAACCTGGGAAAACTTTTTGGGTTTGGCGCCGCTGAGAAGATCGCGGTCTCTTTTTGTGTGCTGGTGTTCTTCTGGGGCGTATTCACGCTGGCAAGCGTGGAGGCGCACAAGCGCCCGTGGTTCCTCCTGCCCGGCCTGGCGATGCTGTCCTACGGGTATGTGTTTCACATGGGCTTCATGAACTACTACCTCTCCGTGGGGTTGGGTTGTTTTGGGTTGGCGGCGCTTTGGAACGGCAGCAGGCGGGGAGTTGGTATTGCGGCGCTACTGGCGCCCGTCACGCTGCTGGCGCATCCGCTGGGGTTCTTGTGGCTGATCGCGGCAGGGGCTTACCGCTTGCTGTGGCCGCGCATGCGTGGCTGGATGGAGATACTTCCGCCGGTGGGCGCTATTGGAATCGGGCTGCTGGTGCGCGGGATGCTCTTGCGGCACCCGGCTTGGCAGCCAGACTGGCCCGAAGCGCCATTCTTCCAGTGGAACGGCGCGGACCAGTTGACGGTGTTCCGCTCGGAGACGATGTATATCACCATCGGAATCGTGGTGTTTGTGGCGGTGGCTTCGCTGCTGGATCTGCGGAACTGG
>DATBCN010000425.1:0-8389 GCA_036270475.1 Candidatus Angelobacter sp.
GACCGCAAGCCACGGAGTGTTTGAAATCCAGCCAACGCTTAGTCTCTTTGTAACGGCGCTATTCGCGCTGTTCAGGGAGGAAGGCATGGCTGGATTTCAGGTTTTACCGATCGATGCTGCGTTCACTGCAACTGTCCGCAATACTCTCAAGTCTCCCCAATATGGACATCCTGTGCACGTGGAACGCGCCACCGGCTACGGTCCATGCCGCGCATGCCTGAAGCAGTTCCGCGTCGAGGAAGAAGACCGCATTCTTTTCACCTACAATCCATTTGACGGTCTTGAGGCATATCCTGCACCGGGCCCGGTCTTCATTCACGCAGCTACATGCCAGCATTATGCGCAGCCTGGCGAATTCCCAGCGGAATTGCGGTCGCTTCCACTGACGCTGGAAGCTTACGGCGAAAATCGGTGGATCATCGCGCGCGAGCGGCCGGCGGAAGATGAGATTGAGCAATCCGTAGAGCGACTTCTGGCGACAAGCGGCGTCCGCTATATCCACGTTAGAAATACTGAGGCCGGCTGCTATATTGCGCGGATTGAACGGAACGTCAATACCGAAGCAGAGGGGCGTTAGCTGATGCTTCAGGGCGTCCTGAAGCAGATGAGCGCTCCCGCAAACCAACCATTGCGCTATCATGGAGGCGATTCTACCCAATCTTAACGGGGGACTTTCGCGCTATGCGCAGATGGTATTGCATCGTCGTCCTGGCCGCCATGGTTTTGGCAGGGCGCGTTTTTTCTCTTGCACAAACACCGCAGGCCCCCTCACCTGGCCCGATGGCGTTACAGGTCCGGGGCGAGTTTCTCTACGCCTGGAATGCCTACAAGCAATACGCCTGGGGGCATGACGAGCTTAAACCACTGAGCAAAAGTTCCCGCGACTGGCACAGCGTCTCCCTGCTGATGACGCCCGTTGATGCGCTGGACACCATGATCATGATGGGCCTTACCGACGAGGCCAACAAAACGCGGGAATACATCGCGAAGAACCTCTCTTTTGACCAGGATATTGAGGTCAAGAATTTTGAAATCACTATCAGATTGCTGGGCGGGCTGCTAAGCAGCTACCAGCTTACTGGCGACAATCGTCTGCTGGATCTGGCGGACAATCTGGGCAACCGGCTGCTGCCCGCCTTCAACTCGCCGACAGGCATGCCCTACATGTATGTAAATCTGAAAACGGGCAAGACGCGCGGCGTGGAGAGCAATCCGGCGGAGATCGGCACCCTGCTGCTTGAGTTCGGCACTCTCAGCAAACTTTCCGGCAAACCGATCTACTATGACAAAGCCAAGCGCGCATTGACCGAACTTTACAGCCGGCGTTCAGCCATCGGCCTGGTGGGTTCCGCCATCAACGTTGAAACCGGCAAGTGGATTGACACCACCAGCCACATCTCCGGAGGAATTGATTCTTATTACGAGTACCTGTTGAAATCATGGCTGCTGTTTGACGACAAGGACTGCAAGAAAATGTGGGAGGCCAGCATAAAAACTATTAACAAATACCTGGCGGACAACACGCGCACCGGACTATGGTACGGACAGGCCGACATGAACACGGGAAAAAGAGTCTCCACGCAATATGGCTCGCTCGATGCATTCTTTCCCGCGGTGCTGGCACGATCGGGCGATCTTGATCGCGCGCGAAAGCTGCAGGAATCTTCCTACAAAATGTGGACCACCTTTGGAATTGAGCCGGAAACGCTGGACTACAACACCATGAAGATTACCTCGCCCGGATACCAGCTACGACCGGAGATTATTGAGTCCGCATATTACCTGAGTTTTTTCACCAGGGACCAGCGCTATCAGGAGATGGGTTCAACCTTTATCCTTGGCCTGGTGCGTTATTGCAAAACCGATGCGGGCTATGCGGCGCTCAGCGACGTGGAAGCCAAAACCAAAAGAGACAGCATGGAAAGCTATTTCCTGGCGGAGACGCTCAAATATCTCTATCTGCTTTTTGCGCCGCGTGACACCCTCGACCTGAATAAAGTGGTATTCAATACGGAAGCGCATCCGCTGAAAAGAACATGGTAATTTTTTGGCGATTTTTTCTAATGAAAAGATTACAGCCGGCAAGCCCAGCTAAGCGCTTTGGGAATAGGTCCATACAGAAGAGCAGAAAAAAGAGATAAAAGGACATCCGGACGCAAGAAAAGGCTTGGAGGCACCTTTTCCGGAAAACGCCACAGCCGATCTCCTTTTATCTCAGCCACGAATACTTCTCCTTAGGCAAAGCTCATTTGCTACCAGCGTCAGCGCCCCTTCTCACCTACCGACCCCAAATTTCGGCGCCTCGCTCACATCAGCTTCCGTCTGCCTATTCCTATTGCAACGCGCAAGCCAAACGTCCCAGTCGCCTAAACTCAAGTAAATAAAAGGGCAAAAATGAACAAGAAAAGCCCTGTGACAATGTGGCACCTCGATTTGAGACAAGTACCGGGACTTTTTGTCACAGCGCTTTTCACAGCCAATAGTGAAGGCCGATGATGGACTGCGATTTTTCAGCAGCACTTCAATATGTTCAATGCGCCGCTCTGACCTTTTGCAACCGATACTGCAGGTTTGCTGGCGCGCACAAAGGCGCTCATAAATTTGCCCTCAACCAGCGGAGCAATGGCGTCCACATCCATGCCCTGGCTGGTCAGGAAAGCGCGGGCGTCTTCAATCTGGTAAATCCGAGTGGGCTCAATACTGGCCTGTTCAAAACCCGCGGCGTGTAATTTGTTGAGATAGTCTTCATCGCGCAAAGCCCCGGCAATGCATCCCACCCAGAGAAGCAAGCTTTTCTGAATCTGTTCCGGCACTTCGCCATGCACCACAACATCGGAGACTGCAAGGCGACCACCGGGCTTGAGTACGCGGAAGGCCTCGCGCAGCACACGATCTTTGTCGGCGGAAAGATTGATGACGCAGTTGGAAATGATTACATCCACGGAATCGGCCGGCAGCGGTATGTTTTCAATCTCTCCACGGAGAAATTCGACATTGATAGCGCCGGATTTTTTCTGGTTCTCACGCGCCAGGGCCAGCATGTCATCGGTCATATCCAGGCCATACGCTTTTCCTGTGGGCCCTACGCGCCGCGCTGAAAGCAGCACGTCAATCCCGCCTCCAGACCCCAAATCCAGCACCGTTTCACCCGGCTTTAACTCGGCCAGCGCCGTAGGATTTCCGCAGCCCAGCGATGCTTTTACGGCTTTCTCCGGCAAAACGCTGGTTTGGCCGGCGTCATAAAGATCCCTGGTAATGGGGTCGATTTCCGAGCCGCAGGCGGCGGAAGCGCCACAGCAGGAACTTCCTTCACCCGTAGTCACGCGACGCGCGGCCGCTCCGTACCGCTCCTTTACTACTTCCTTAATGTCTGGTGTGCTCATTGTTCTTCTCCTAAAATCTGCCATTACTTGCAACAGACAATGTTCTTCGGCTCAACTGCTTTGTTGCGTGTACAGCACTCGGCATACAGAAATCCCAGGAGTTCTGACAATACCGCGGTGTTCGCCGAATAACGCAGAAACGTGCCTTCCCGCCGTACCTGGATCAGCTCTTCATTTTTCAACTTGTCCAGATGGTGAGAGAGCGTGGAATTCGCGATCTCCAGTTCTGCACCAATTTCGCCCACAACCATTCCCTCAGGATGCGCCGCCAGCAGCAGCCGCACGATCCGCAACCGCGGCCCCGCTCCCATGGCGGAAAACATGTCTGCATAGCGCGAAATCTTGTGTTCATTGGCCGAGTTTGTTTTTGTTTCCATATTTCTACAATAACGGAAATATATATCTTGTCAAGCCCAGCTTTCCCCACGCAGGATAATCAATGGATGCGCTACCATGATTGGTCAATTCCATTGAGCACGGAGGCTGCATGCACTGGTTGGCGCTTGCGTGGTTGAATTCGCCGCAGATCGTTTTTCCTGAAGGCGCCACACCCCACGTGCAGCTCGTGCTGCGCTGGATACACTTTGCCGCCGGCATTACCTGGGTTGGTCTGCTCTACTTTTTTGTTCTGGTCAACGCAAAGTTTCTGCCGGCGCTGGATGCTGCCACGCGCATGAAAGTGATACCCGTGCTGATGCCTCGCGCTCTATGGTGGTTCCGTTGGGCTTCTGTGGTTACGGTGCTGGCGGGCATCGGCTATTGGATGATGATCGTAAGCGCGGATGCGCGCAATGCCCAGGCCAGCGGCGGCGGCGCGATCGGAACATTCTTTGGCATATGGACCATTGCCTTTGTCATTGAAATGGGACTGCTCATGTCACCGGCAGAGGTGCTCAGAAAAGACACAGTCTTTGGCAGCATTATGGCCCTGGTCGTCATTGCTTCAGCGTGGCTCTATCTCGCGTTCAACGCCCATGGCTGGGAGAGCAATCGCCTGCTTGCCATTGGCATTGGCGGCGGACTGGGATGGTTCATGCTGTTGAATGTGTGGGGCATTGTCTGGCGCATGCAGAAAAAAATCATCCGCTGGACAGCGGAATGCGCCGCGAATGGTACACCCATGCCTGCCGAAGCCGCCAAACTTGCCCGCCTGGCCCAACTTGCAGCACAGACAAACTTCGTGCTCTCATTTCCCATGCTCTTGATGATGGCTGTAGCCAGCCACTATCCCGTATTCAGGTCATAGAAATGCAGGATCAAAGGGCAGATGGATTGGATAGGGCGATTGCCGGCGTTGCGGAAAAATCACTGTCTACTGTTTGCTGGCGATGGAAATAAGTTTCGATTGCGCTGGCGTCATCAATCAGCTCCAGCGGAAACGCAAGGCTGATGCGGTAAATAAAACCACAGGCAATTTCGACGCCGTGCAACAAAATATTCGCGCCTTTTATCTCAAACCCTTCGTAATCGTATCCTACGGCAGCCCGTTCCGGGGTCCAGTGCTCGGTGAAGAGATGGTCATTACGGCCAACAAAGACCACGCTCCGGTAGCGTTTGAAAATATCACTCAAACGTGAGCGCAGCTCGTAATTCGCTGGGTCCTGCACCGCCATCAGCCGGGATGAGACGTATGGGAGCTTCATGAAATATTTTCAATATCGAATGACGAATGATATCCCACGCTGGCAGCATGAACAACCATTTTTGTGCGCGATCCGCAATTGTTTAGACTTATGTACTGTACCGTGGAGGCATAGCGACCATGCGAGGGAAGACAATTGTAATCACCGGCGCAACGTCAGGCATAGGCGAGGTTGCCGCGGCAGAACTGGCGGCCAGGGGAGCACGCTTGGTGCTGGTGGCGCGTGACAAGGCGCGCGGCGAGGCAGAAATAGTTCGTCTGCGGGCAATTGCGCCGAACGTGGACCATTCCATCCATTACGCTGATCTCTCGCGGCTGGCGGAGGTAAAGCGCGTGGCGGCTGAAATTGCCGCCGCCGAGACGCGCATTGACGTTCTGATCAATAATGCCGGCGCGCTCTTCGCCTCGCGCCAGGTCACCAGCGACGGCCTGGAGCTTACCTTTGCCACCAATCACATGTCCTATTTTGTCCTGGCCCATGGCTTGCGCGAACGGCTGCGCGCGGCCGCTCCGGCTCGCGTGGTGAACGTGGCTTCTGACGCGCACAAAGGTGAAAAGCTCGACTTCGGCGATCTGCAGTCGGCAAAAGATTATCGCGGACTCCATGTGTATGGACGCTCCAAGCTTTGCAATATTCTATTTACGCGCGAGCTGGCAAAGCGATGGGAAGGCACAGGTGTGACCGCCAACTCCCTGCATCCTGGCTTTGTGGCAACGCGCTTCGGAGACCAGAGCGGTGGGCTGCTTTCTTTCGGGGTTCGCATAGCCAAAACATTTGCCATCTCGCCGGAGAAAGGCGCGGAAACCATCGTCTATCTGGCGTCAGCTGATGAACCACGTAGCGCCAACGGTCTCTATTATTACAAGTGCAAGGCGGCAACTCCTACCAAAGAAGCCCAGGACAATGAATCCGCGCGCAGGCTTTGGCAGGAAAGCGAAAAGCTTGCTGGGATTACCTACTGATCACCGTCACGCGGCTTCATCTTCCAAACCATCTGCCGCAGCATGCCCAGCCAGAGGTCCGCGTCGTCAGTCGATAAGTTCAACCGGCGGACCATGCGCCGGATCTTTTCTCCTTTTGCCGCGACGGAGCGTTCTCCCAGGTATCCGCTGGTCCGCAACGCATCCAGGAGCATTGCGGTAAGGCGCTCAATCTCTCCTGCATCCGCTGGCTTGCTCTGCGTCTCTTGCTTGGCTCTGGACTTACTCATCTGCCGCACGCTGCCTGTGTCTCGCACCAGTTCATACAAGCAGACAGCAACCGCCTGTCCCAGGTTCATTGAAACGTGCTCTTCGCGCGTTGGGATATGCATCAGCCAGTGGCAATGGCTGAGATCGTCATTCGATAAGCCGCGCTTTTCCGACCCAAAGAGCAGCGCAACCCGGGCGCGCGAGCGAAGACTCTTGTGGATGATCGGCGCGCCGTGTTGCGGCGTCTTCAACGGATGCTGCAAATCGCGATGGCGCACCGCAGTGGTCCCCACAACCAGCGCACAATCGGCCACGGCTTCCGCCACGCTTCCATATTCCTGTGCATTGGCCAACACCGTGGCCGCTCCCACGGCAGAACGCGCTTCACGAAATGACGCTGCAAAGGGATTGACTACCCGCAGCTGCAAAAACCCTAGATTACTCATGGCCCGCGCTGCCGCCCCAATGTTGAGCGGATTGCGCGTGGCGACCAGCACCACATAAAGATGATCGAATTGGAGTGCTGGGGGCACGACCGCCCTATTCTAAGGCCCACGGCGCGACCGTAGCTTTTCCACATGACTTCTCGTCCCAATCGCAGCCTAAAAAATACTTGTCAGACCCCTTGACATCGCCTGCTAATGTATTAGCATGTGCTAGTGAGTTAGCACATGCGCTAACAGCCATTGTATGCGGGAGAACCAATGAGCAACGAAAAACACCTTCAGCTTGGACGGCGCGAACGCCAGATCATGGACGTGATCTACCGCCGCGGGCGAGCCACCGTGACCGAGGTCCTGGCCGAATTGCCGGACCCGCCCAGTTATTCCTCCGTCCGCGGCATGCTGGGCTTGCTGGAAGATAAAGGACATCTACGACACGAGCAAAAGGGGCTGAAGTACGTCTACCTGGCCGCTGACGATACACGTCAAATCCGCGCCAGCGCCCTCAAGCACATGGTAAAGACCTTTTTTGGCGGCTCGCCGGAGCAGGCCGTTGCGGCGCTGCTGGAGATGTCTGACAGTACGCTCTCCGCAAAAGACAAGCAGTATCTTTCGCAACTGATCAAGAAGGCGCAGCAGGAAGGGAGATAGCCATGCATCTATCCACACCATCGTTTGCCATGATCGTGGATACAGTCGTGAAGTCCACGTTGCTGCTGGCGCTTGCCTGGGGCGCGGCGCTCATCCTGAAACGGCGCTCTGCCGCTACCCAGCACATGGTGCGCACGTTTGCTCTGTGCGCGCTGCTGCTGCTTCCTTTCTCCGTGATACTGCTGCCGGCCTGGCGCGTGAAAGGGATTCCAGAATTTTCCAGCCAGGGCGATGCAGCGCCGCAGCAAACAACAGCTAGGCAGAAGATTTCCCCAACATATGCCGCAACAGCCAACGAGGCGCCGCCGATCGGAACTCACCGGGCTTCCGCGCCAGCGTCTACTGCGACCCCCATGCCACGTTTCAAATCACACATGCACGTTGCGGCAGACTCGAAATCCCGGGCGCCTGCGATGCCCCGCCTCGCTGAAAACTCCGCCAGCTTGGCCATACCCGCGCTGGCTGCCGATGTGTCCAATGCATCAACTGTTGCAACTCCATCGCTGGCGGCCAGACTCTCTGTGTTCCTGCCCCAGTTCGCGCTTAGTCTCTGGGGCATTGTTGCGTGTTTCCTTCTGGCCCGGTGGCGCTTGAACACCCTGCGGCTGAACGCTCTTGTTCGTCGCGCCAATGTCCTTACTGGCTCAGGCTGGAATGCACAGGTTCGCGCACTGGCCGGCGATCTGGGAATCCGCCGTCACGTTGCGTTGCTCATCAGTGACGAGATTGAGATCCCGATTACTACCGGCATTTTCTTTCCGCGCATTGTTCTCTCACCTGATTACCAGGAGTGGTCACCCACGCGGCGCTCCGCCATCCTGAATCATGAACTGGCCCACATACAACGGCTGGATGCGCTTACGCAATCACTTGCGGAAGTGGCCACGGCTGTTTACTGGTTTCATCCGCTGGTATGGCTTATGGCGCGGGCGATGCGCGCGGAACGTGAGCGCGCCTGTGACGACCATGTACTGGCGGCGGGAACCAAGGCGTCAGACTACGCGCATGAACTGCTTGACATCGTCTCAGGATTGCGTGGACCAGAGCTTGCAGCCGCCCTGGCCATGGCTCGGCGATCC
>DATBCN010000426.1:0-4915 GCA_036270475.1 Candidatus Angelobacter sp.
TCTCTTTGTTGGAGCTTGGTTCTTTGCGAACGCTGCAACTTCCTGTAAGCTACTTCCTTCCTGAAATGCCCGTTTCACTCAACAACTCCGGGATCGTCTATCAGGCCCTAAAAAAGTGCGGCATTGGGCTGATGTCCGCGCTGCCTGAAACCTGGCTGGTCCACCTGATCCGCATGGCGGAAGACGATCCACGGATGGTCCTGGTGCGGCTGGCCAAGGAGGAAGAGGGAGTGGGTATTTCCGCTGGCGCGCATTTTGCCGGGGTGAAATCCGCCATGCTGATGCAGAACCATGGCTTTCTGGCCAGCATCAACGGCATTGTTTCTTTCGCGCAGCTCTATCGCATTCCTTTGCTTATGCTCATCAGTTATCGTGGTCACTTTGGTGAACGCGATCCCTGGCAGACGCAGGGAGGCGGCGTTACAGAACCTCTGCTGCGGGCCCTGGGCATTCCATACTCGTTTCTGGATGATCCCACAAAGGTGGAGAAGCGAATTGCGGAAGCGCAAACATGGGCCTATGCCAGCCTGCATCCCGCAGCGCTATTGCTCACGCGCGAACTCATGTGGGAGGATCCGGCATGATGCAGCGGCTGGAATGCCTGCGCGCGATCTATGACCGGCTTGAAGGCTGCCTGGTGGTGACGATCATGGGCGCGGTCGCCTGTGAATTGCAATCGCTGGGGCACGAGCCAAATTTTTTCTATCTGCAACACGCAATGGGACTGGGATCTTCCACCGGACTCGGCCTGGCGCTTTGCCTTCCCCGGCAAAAAGTGGTGGTCTTTGATGGCGATGGCTCCATCCTGATGAACCTTGGCGGCTACACCACACTCGCGCGCTATCGCCCGCGAAATCTGGTGCATGTGGTTTTCGATAATGAGAGCCTTCTTTCGGTCGGCGGTTTTCCCACAGCAACTTCCACTGGGAGCGATCTTGAAGGCGTGGCCCGCGCTTCTGGTATCGTGCGCACAAAAACCGTCCAGACAATGGAAGAATTCACGCACGCTTTTGATGACGCAATGCGGACATATGATCTAACGTCAATCGTCGCAAAGGTCGAGGCCGTGGGGCCCAAAGGATATGTGACCGAACTGTCATTGCTGGAGAACAGGTTTCAGTTCAAACGGTATATAGAAAAGCTCGCCACGGAGACACGGAGGCACGGAGAAGGTTGAGCGATTGGGTTCAGTAGCGTTGTCGTCTGGCGTTTTGAGTTCGTTTTGATCTCATGCTAAGTTCGTTTTCAAGCTGATGCGGAAACTCCCGAAGTTGTTCTCCGTGCTGCCGTGTCTCCGTGGTGGATTTTGCTTCATTTCGCTGGAGAAGTGCCATGCCCAACATCCTCGCTGAACTCATCACCCAACTCAATAGCGGCGCGCTGCGCGTCGTGGATCTCACGCAGTCGCTTAGTCCGGAGACGCCGTTGCTTCCGCTGCCTTCACAATGGCCCAACACGCCAGCATTCAAGATATGGGAACTTTCCCGCTATGACGAGCGTGGTCCAGCGTGGTACTGGAATGGCTTTGAGACTGGCGAGCACACGGGTACGCACTTTGATGCTCCGATTCACTGGGTCAGCGGCAAAGACCTGCCGGAAAACAGCGTGGACAAGATCAATCCGAAAAAGTTTGTCGGTCCGGCCTGCGTGATTGACGCGACCGCCGATGTGGCCCAAGACCCTGACTTCCTGCTCACGGTGGACCGCGTGAAGCAGTGGGAGGCACAGCATGGCCGTATTCCTGCAGGCGCATGGATGCTGCTTCGCACCGGATGGTCCGCTCGCACGGACCCAAAGGAATACATTAATTTGCGGGATGATGGCCCGCACACTCCCGGCTTCGTGAAAGCATGTTCGGACTTTCTGGCCAAAGAGCGTGATGTGCTGGGCGTGGGCGTTGAAACAGTTGGCACTGACGCAGGCCGTGCCGCGACTTTCGATCCGCCCTTTCCGAATCACTACGTAATGCACGGCAGTGGCAAGTTCGGGCTGGCAGGATTGTGCAATCTTGACCAGTTACCGCCGACAGGCGCCGTGGTGATTGCCGCTCCGCTTAAGATCGTGAATGGTTCCGGCAGCCCGTTGCGCGTGATTGCGATCACGCCTGCTGTGTAATCCCGAACGAAGCGAGGGAACCTATAATTCCGAGCAAGGGGCCATTCCGCGAGCATACGAATAGAGTATTCCGGGACTCTCGCCCACGTACGTCTTTTTCGCTATAGCGATCTCTCGCTACGCTTGAGACTTTGAAAAACTACAGCGTCGCCCTCTTTACCACCGCGGCCAGAGCGCGATTGCGGTCAAATTCCGCGCGAATGGATTCAGCAGCCTTGATGTAGCTATCGCGCAGCGCGCCTTCAAGGCTGTAAGAGCGGGACACCATCAATAAAATGCCCGCTTTTTCATGATCAGAATTCATTCGGCCGGCAGCCTCCAGGACTTTGCCCACTGATGTATTGCTGAGTTTGTTGCCGGCCAGCAGGGCCTGCAAGCAGCGAGAGCGTTCAAAGTCACTCGTCATGGAATCCATCACGCCGAGGTAGGTGTTCATCTGGCTTTCATCAAACTTGTTATTTTTGACCAGGGTCGTGAGCACCCGCGACTTTTCATAGTCGTTTTTAGACCGCGCCATGTCCTGTATGGCCTTGCTTACGGACGTATTGCTCAGGTTGTTGTTCTGCATCAACTCCAGCAGGCTGCGGGAGCGTTCATAGTCAGACTTCATGGAGTCGACCACTTTCAGGTAGTTTGCCATCTGGCCTTCATCAAACTTGCCTTGCTTGGCCAGGCCCAGCAACAGGCGTGACTTTTCATAATCAGAGTTGATGCCGGCCACGGCATCCATCACGCCGTTGATCTGGTCGGCTGCCAGTTTATAACGCTGCATTGGCGCCAGCAGATCGCGAGATTTTTCATAGTCAGAATGGATTGACGCCACCATCTTCAAATAGAAATCGAGCTGCGACTGATCAAATGCCTTCTGGTCCATCAGGGAAAGCAGGATGCGCGACTTTTCATAATCACTCTTGATGCTGCCGGCGGAGTTCAGCGCCATGCCCACGTTTTCTTTGGAGATATTAGGACGGCGCAGCAATTCGATCAGAACGCGCGAATGCTCATAGTCACTCTTGAGTTTGCCGGCGGCAGTGAGAAATGCCGTCCGTGAAGATTCGTCTGGCAGGTCATATTGTTTGCCGACGGTCATCAGCACCCGCGCCAGTTCATAATCCGAGTGGATCTGGTTGCCCGCCTGCGTGATGATGCGCTGCACTACCGGCGTAGGAAGATTGGGTTGCTCCAGCAGCTTACGGAAATAAATGCCGCGCACGTAGTCGGACAGGAGATTGTTGATCTCGTCCAGAACTGCGTTGGGGCCGCCTTTGGCCAGCAGAGCGGGAACACGAAGATCGGCGGCAAATCCGGTACTACGCTCCAGGTCCAGCAGGAATTGCGCGAACCAGGTTTTAACTTCGCCTGCAAAAGGCTTCTGCGTACCGTTGATCTTATAGACATATTGCAGGCCGCTGGCGGAGGGCGTGACCTTGATCTGCTTGAGCGTATCGTCCCGGCGCAAATTCACTTCAAAGAAGCCGCTGGAGGAGATGCTCTGGATCTCCGTTGCCTCGGCGTTGAACTTGACCTCGCCTTCCGCGCGGAGATCCAGGCTGCAATTGTCGCCCACCCATGTTGCAGTCCAGCGCTGCTTTTGACCATCATGGCTCTCGATGTTCATGCTGTGCAGCTTGGCGCGCGTGCCGCACACACTGATGTCTCCGCCGGGTACCGCGGGGACTGCTGGAACGGCGGGCACTGCAGGCACGGAGGGAACAGCTGGCACTGCAGGAACGCTGGGCACCGCAGGAGCAGACGGTACGCCGCCCTGAACTCCGCCATGCACACCACCGAATATTCCCGGTCCAGACATTGCAGGAGGCTCTGGTGCTTCCTGTGCTTCAGGGGCTTCAGCCGGCTCCGGAGACTCTGGCGGTTCCTGGCTTTCCGCTGCTTCGGCTGGCTCCGGGCTTTCCTCACCGTCGTCAGCGTGGGGAGTTACGGCCACGGCAGGTTGTGCGGAGCCTGTAGCTGCGGGTGTCGCAGAAGTGGCGGCATTTCCCGCGGCTGCTGGCGCTACAGCGGGACTCGGCTTTTTCTGTTGCGACTTCGCCGCCGGAGTGACAGCTTGCTGCGCGGGACGAAGCGCCGCTAACGGCAGAACAATCCCCAGCGTCAATGCGGCCAAAGCCAGTGTTGCCTTGCGTGTAACAGGGCCGCGCGGCGCCGCCGGATTTAATACAGCCAACACGCGGCCTTCCAACTGGGATCGCCGAGCCATGGCCAGGGCGGCTGCAAGCTCTGGTCCACGCAATCCTGAGACGATGTCAAGCAGTTCATGCGCGTAGTCTGACGCCTTGGTCCCCGCCGCCAGTACATGGTCGTCACAGGCCCGCTCACGTTCCGCGCGCATCGCCCGCGCCATAAGCCATACCAGCGGATGAAACCAGTAAACAGCCGTGGCCACTTCCGCCAGTGATTGCGTAAGCGCATCCAGCCGTTGTATGTGGGCCAGTTCATGATTCAGGATGGCGGAGCGCCGCGTGGGTGACCACTCCTGGTAGTCAGGTGAGAGAACAATGCGCGGGAAGAAAATGCCGGTAGTAATCGGGATCTCGATCTCGTTGCTGATGAGCAACGCGACGTGGCGGCGGATTCCCAGATCGCCCGCCAGCGCGCGGACCTGTGCATTCCAGCCTGAGCCAGTAAGGACGTTGGCGCGACGAACAAGTGCGTTCAGCCGCAGGGTGTTCAAGCGCCACCGGGCCAGAAGGAAACACGCAACAATGCCCCAGAGACTAAGCGCGAACTGGGGCAGGAACACAGAGAGTCTGGCCGCCAGCGATGGAGTTGCAACAGTTGA
>DATBCN010000427.1:0-3030 GCA_036270475.1 Candidatus Angelobacter sp.
CAACAACTCAGGCGAGATTGTCGGACGCTTCACCCTTGCGGATGGCAGCGTCCAGGGCTTCATCTTCCACAATGGCTCGTTCTCAAACATTGCTCCAATTGCCAACCAGACCGGCCAGAGCGTGAACGGTGTAAACGACACGGGTGAGATCAGCGGGTTGCTCCAACTCAGCAATTCACAACCGGGATTCACTGCGACCTGCCAGTAAACAACAGGAGTCAAATCCGGATTTCAAGCGGATAACAGAAACGTAAAAATAATAACCATGAGAAGGCTAAGCCTTCGAATGCGTCCCGTGCCGCGCTTACCTCCATGGGGTATCGAACGCCGCCGGGACGCGTCTCTGTTTCGGCTCCCTCTTGGCTGCCGAGAAGCGTACCTCGAAAGAGATGCTCACCCTTGTGGCGCGTGGCCACACCGGGCATGAGCGGGCCGTAGGTTCCATCATTTGTCCCACGCTTTGGGATGGTGAGTGTAAAAGTACCGACCAGATATTGCGAGGGCCAAACTAGTCCGCAGGCTGCTCCGCCTACGATAGATCGAACAATGATACGTCTCCATTGCGATGGTGCCGGCGCGGCGATTACGGTCACTGGACTTGCCATACGTGCGGCCAAGCATAGCCGATTTCGTCATCAGACTGAAATAACGGATTTTGTCGTTTCGGTTTTGCTCCCGATACCCTTCCCACGGAAATTCCTTCCCACGGAGGCTCCTTTACGAATGAACAACCACGGAGCGCAAGGCCAATCTCCGGGCTTGGAGCGGATGTCGAGAAATCCATTGAAGTCATCACAAAAATGGCACTGCAAGCAGGTTTGGCTGGCTTCGCTCTTTGTTGGGTGATTCCTGGAAAGTGGTTGACTCTGAAAAAGACTGTGGCTTATCGCTTGACTATCTAAATCGGGCTTGGGCTTTGGGTGTGGCACTTAGCCCCCTTGATCCCAAGCCCTGGTATGGTGGGCTGAGAGTGGTTTTTCTCCGCCACAATTCCATGTCACTATTTGTTACTACAATGGTCCAAAAACAGGCTCCTTTGGACCCCCTGCGACTCCCAAAGGGCTTGGGTTGTGGGCGGCTTCCCCACGGCCAGGTCACAATCCAACTCACAATCCGTTTCCCGTTTTACGATGCCTTACAGTGCTTTTTATGCCATCCGCTGTCTTGTATGTTGTTGAAACTACAATCGACGGTGCTTTCAACTCCCACCGCCTCCACCAATTTTTCTGCAATCCCGAATCCCGCGCAGTGGGTGTTACGTTTCTGCCATTGTTATAGCAAATATCCGCGATTCGATACTCAAATGTTTCAGGGTGCACCCCCTTTGCGGCTGGCACCCTGATCCATTTCTTCCTTCTCCGTGGTCTACTCAGCCCAGGCATTTGGCAATGATGAGCGTGATGTCGTCGTATTGCTCGCCCGGACTGTACTGCTGGACCTCGGCCACAATCGCGGTCATCATCTCGCGCGATGGCAATGTGAAATGCCGCCGGAGCGCCTCACTCAGGCGTTGCTCGCCAAATTCCTCGCCCGCCGGATCAAAGGATTCCGTGATGCCGTCCGTATAGAGCGCAAGCGTGTCGCCAGAAAAAAGATTGCACTCGGCGATTGCGCATTGCCAGTCTTCAAACAGGCCAAGAACGGTGCAGGTGGAATCAAGCCTGGTAACGGTCCCGTCGCACCGCAGCACCAGGCCGGAGAGATGTCCGCAGTTGGCGTAGCGCAGGCGCCGCGCTTCGCCGTCATAGTCGGCAAAGAAAAGCGTGGCGTAAGAGTTGTCCGGCGTGTTCTCACAAAAAAGCTGGTTCACTGACTGCAGGAGCCGTTCCGGTTCATGCACGGCCATCGCGGACTGGCTGCGAATGTTGGCCTGCAGATTTGCCATCAGGAGCGCGCCGGCGATTCCCTTGCCTGAAATATCGCCCAGCACCAGACCCAGCCGCTCTTTGCCCAGGTTCAGGAAGTCATAGTAGTCACCGCCCACATGGCGGGCCTGAATGCATGCGCCGGCATAGTCGAGAGTCGCCACCGCGGGAAGGTTTTGCGGAAAAAGCCCGGCCTGCACCTGCTTGGCAATTTCCAGCTCATGGGCCGTCCGCCGCTCGGATTCCAGCTTCTCCGCTGCCGCGCGGCGTTGCTCTTCCATCGCCTGGCTAATCTCGTCAAAGCTGACCAGAGCGAATGTATTTTGGTCAAGGTCTTCAAAACGCGTAAACACGCCGCCCCAGATTGGCGTCTGCTTTCCCAGCAGGAGTGCCTCAGTCTGGGCGCCCTCATTCCGCGGCTGCTTTTGATACTGGATGCGCCTGAGCCTCGGCGTATGGCGAAAGCGAACGCCGCGCCGCCTCCATTCGGCATACTTGGCGGCAACATCTTCAGTGATAAACGAGATCCCTGTATTCCGCCCGATCAACTTATATTCCTCTGATTCCGGGCCCGGCGCCACCAAGGTCAGCACTGCGGAGCCATCAGGCGGAGCAACCCCAAGCCAGCGCTGTCCGGATTGCAAACGGACGTCAAAGGCCAGCCTGAATCCAAGCTGGTCACAGTAAAAGCGCAGGCTCTGCTCCTGGTCGCGAACAAAGATATTCACCGAGTTCACCCGCAGATAGGCCGCCTGCCGGTCTTGAGAAGACTCCGACTGGTTCGCCAGGCCAAATGTGGGGAAGCTGGACATGGCCAAGATTATAAAACTCCCGCAAGTGCCATGCGCGCCGCTGGATGGTATCTTGGAGGCTGCTCAATTCTTGCCCGGAATTGCTGAATTATGTCCGTTGAAGTCCTTAAAAGCTTGTTTGAGCGGCATTTTCATGCTCCGGTGGAGCGTGTGCAGCCGTTGCAGGGCCAGCTTGGCGGCTCAGGACGCACGATCGTACGGCTTGCAGGCGGCGCGCACAGCGCAATTGGCATTCTCTATGACGTGCGCGAAGAAAACGTCGCGTTTCTTGAATTCTCCCGCCACTTCCACCGCTATGGACTTCCGGTGCCGGAAATCTATGCTGACGATCTGGCGCACGGCGCTTATATAGA
>DATBCN010000428.1:0-7228 GCA_036270475.1 Candidatus Angelobacter sp.
CCATTGTTGTCGCCCTGGGGGCCGCCAATCTCTGCGAACGCCTGTTTGACTGGGACCTCGGCGTTGACGAGTTAGTTTTCCGCCGCACGCTTCTAGCGACCAATGTTCCCAATCCAGGCTTGATGGCTGCCGCCACGGCCATGGCTTTTACACTTATTGGCGCTGCGTTGCTGGTCCTGGATTGGGAGACCAGGCAAAAACGGCGCCCGGCGCAAGGGCTTGCGCTCATCGCTGCATTAACCGGGGCCATTGCTGTGCTGGGCTATGTTTATGGCGTGCGCGTCTTTGGCGTAAGCATGTACGCCAGCATGGCGCTGCATACCGCGATTTTGTTTGTAGCCATGGGCGCAGCGGTACTCTTTGCGAGGCCTAACCGTGGGATGATGGCCGTGCTTACCTATAATGGGTTAGGCGGTTTGATGGCCCGCCGTTTGCTCCCCATTCTGATTGTGTTGCCGGTCATCGTTGGATGGATAAGGCTCAAAGGCCAGCAATACGGATACTATGGGACCGAGTTCGGGCTGGCGATCTTTACCGCAAGCAATGTAGTTATCTCCGTGGTCGTTTTGTGGGTGACGGCTCTATGGCTCAATCGCACGGACTCAGCGCGGCGCCGGGCCGAAGAGCGTGACGAAGAGCTGGCTGCGATCGTGGATTCCTCGTCTGACGCCATCATTGGGAAGACCCTGGATGGAATTGTCACCAGTTGGAACCAGGGCGCGCAACGGCTTTACGGCTATAGCGCGCAGGAGATGATAGGAAAACATATCAATCTGCTGGTACAGGCCGGCTACCCAGACGATGTGCCGCACTTCCTCACCGAGATCAAGAAAGGTTTTCGCATTGAGCGGGTTGAGACCGTGCGCCAGCGGAAGGACAAAGCTCTGGTGCATGTAGCGCTTACGATTTCACCCGTGCATGATCGCGATGGCAATATTGTGAGCGTTTCAACGGTGGCGCGCGACATTACCGCCCGCAAGCAGGCGGAAGAGCGCCTGAGCCAGAACCAGGCCCAGCTCAAAGGAATTATCGATTCCGCGATGGACGCCGTGATCACAGTGACCCATGACCAGCAGGTGCTCATTTTCAACGGAGCGGCGGAAAAAATGTTTGGCTATTCCGCCGGTGAAGTGCTCGGCCTTCCTCTGGAACGGCTTATTCCGCAAAGATTTCGCTCCGGCCACGGAGAGCATATACGCAGCTTTGGCAACACCGGCACCACCAGCAGGGCCATGGGGTCCCTGGGTGCATTAAGCGGACTGCGCAAGGACGGCAGCGAATTTCCCATTGAGGCCTCTATTTCCCAGGTAAAAATCAATGGGGACAAATTTTTTACGGCTATTGTGCGCGATGTAACCGACCGGGAGCGGTCGGCGCGGTTGTTGCGGCAAGGCCAGGCGCAACTGCAGGGCATTATCGATTCAGCCATGGATGCGCTGATTACCGTGGATTCGCGGCAACAGGTAGTCATGTTTAATCTGGCGGCGGAGAAGATGTTTGGCTGTTCCGCGGCGGACGCATTGGGCCGTCCGCTGGAGCATTTTATGCCCGCGCGCTTCCGCGGCGCGCATGCCGCGCACGTAAAAACCTTTGCTGAAACCGGCGTTACCAGCCGCGCCATGGGCACGCTGGGCGCTTTACAAGGTCTGCGCGCCAACGGCGAGGAGTTCCCGATTGAAGCTTCCATTTCCCAGGTTGAAAGCGATGGCAAAAAGCTTTTTACCGCGATTGTCCGCGACGTTACGGAGCGCGTGGGCGCTGACCGCGCCCTGCGCGAGCAGGCCAGCGTACTGGACCTGACGCAGGTGCTGGTGCGCGGCTTGGATGACCGCATTGTGCTGTGGAACCGCGGTGCGGAAAAACTTTACGGCTACACCCTGGAGGAGGCGCTGGGATGCGCCTCGCACGAACTGTTGCATACGGAATTTCCGGAACCGCTGAATGACATACGCGAGAGGTTTATGCGCACCGGCGCATGGGAAGGAGAGCTGGTGCATCGCAAGCGCGATGGCGCCCGGATTGTCGTGGCCAGCGTCTGGACCCTGGAACGCAATATCAATGGCCAGCCGTGGCGCATACTGGAAGCCAATACTGACATTACCGCCCGCAAGCGGGCGGAAGAAGCGATGCAACTGGCGCAGGCGCGGCTGCTCTCCGCGCTGGAAGGAGGGCGCATGGGCACGTGGGTGTGGGACATCGGCAAAAACAAGATTGAGTGGGACGAGGCCATGTCCGCGCTCTTTGGACGAAGCCCGGAGGAGCTGGCAAGCGGATCAGTAGAGCCTTTCTATTCCTGGGTCCACGCGCAGGACAGCGAACGCGCACGGGCGGACGTTGAAAGGGCCTTGCGGGAAGGCGCGCACTACGATTCCGAGTACCGTCTTTACCGCCCTGACAAGAGCTTGGTTTGGATCACGTCACGGGGCCGCGTGGAACGCGACGCGCAAGGCAAGGCTTTCCGGATGACAGGTGTTTGTGTGGACGTGACCGACCGGAAAAAAATGGAAGAGCAACTCTTGCAGTCCCAGAAAATGGAGTCGCTGGGAACGCTGGCGGGCGGAATCGCGCATGACTTCAACAACATTCTGCTGGCCATCGGCGGCAATACCAGAATGGCGATTGATGATCTGCCGGTGGACCATCCTATCCAGCAGAGTTTGGCGGAGATTGCCAAAGCCGGCGCGCGGGCCAGCAGCCTGGTGCGCCAGATCCTTGCCTTTAGCCGGCGCCAGACGCCGGACCGCAAACGCATTGCCCTGCAACCTGTGATAGAGGAGGCGCTGGCGCTGCTGCGCGCCACCTTGCCGGCGCGGATTGAAATACGGTCAGGCTTTCCCGCGGACCTGCCCGCGATTGCGGCCGATTCCACGCAGTTGCATCAGGTCATCATGAACCTATGCACCAACGCCGCGCGCGCCATGGGAGAGCAAGGCGGAGTTCTTGAAGTGACCGCCAAACCATTCCAGGTGTCGGGAGAGTTCATCGCTGACCTGGCCAAACTCCGGCAGGGCAACTATGTGCGTCTCTCGGTAAGTGACACCGGCTGCGGCATGGATGCCGCCACCAAGGAACGCATTTTTGATCCTTTCTTTACCACGCAGGCGCCGGGCCAGGGCACGGGCCTTGGTCTTTCAGTGGTCCACGGCATCATGAAAGACCATGAAGGTTCCATCACGGTCTACAGCGAGCCCGGCAAAGGCACGATCTTTCGTCTTTATTTTCCCGCCGGCGCCGCAACGGTGGAAAAGACGCTTGCGGCTGCAGCGACCGCACAGGGCAGCGGCAAGCATCTTCTATATGTGGATGATGAAGAAGCCCTGGTGCTGCTGGCAACGCGTAGTTTGAGCCGGATGGGCTATCGCGTTACCGGACATACTGACCCGGCGCGAGCGTTGCAGGTCTTCAGGGAAAATCCCATGCAGTTTGGCGCGGTTATTACCGATCTTTCCATGCCCGGCATGTCCGGGACAGAGCTGGCGCGGCACATGCTGGCAATACGGCCGGACATTCCATTGGTGATGACTTCAGGCTATATTCGTCCGGAGGACGAAGCGGAAGCGCGGCAAATTGGCGTGCGCGAGTTGGTCCTGAAACCTGATTCGATTGAAGATCTGGCCAAGGCCCTGCACCGCGTTTTTAACAGTGCCACGGCCCCACGATCAACATGAAAGAAACTGGCGGTCAGTTCGCCGCTTCAGGGTGTTTCTGCAGATAGGCCTTAACAAACGGACACACAGGCACAACCGTGAGCTGATTGAAATGGGCAAAATCCAGGGCGGCGCGGACCAATTGTTCACCCAAGCCGCGCCCTCTTGAGGCTTCCGGCACTTCCGTATGCACCAAGGTGATGTGTTGCTGCGTGCGATGGTATTGCAGGATGGCCTTCTCCTGCCCCAGCATGATTTCAAACTGGCCCTTCGCCTCGTTATGAGTTACAGGATTGCTGTTCATGCAAGCTTCATGACCTGAACAAAAATGCCTTCTCAGATTCTACGCGAACGCCAATCCGGGACAACATACTTTCTTGCGCGGCGGGCCAAAAATCCTGTGGATCGCTGCAATCATCATGCTTCCGCCCGCGCGACCGAATCCTGATCTTCCTGAGGCGACCGGCGCACCGGCCATGAACCTGCCAGACATGCAAGCAGGTACATTCCGCCGATAATGGCGAACCCTTCCGCCAACCCCTTAGTGTGTGACACTGTGCCCACGGCAAAGGAGCAGACTAGCTGCAGTACCGTCCCTAAAAAATAAAAAGTGTTTTGTACGCGTCCCATAAAATGCTTGGGAACAAGCTCCATCATGGTGCTGGTAATCGCCACGCCGCCCAGGGCGCGGCTGCAGCCCATAACCGCATAGACCGGGACACAGACTGCCAATCCGACAGAGACGGTGTATGCGGCGGACACCGTGAATGATCCATGCAGATGCGCCCCGAGAAAAGGCAGCGCGACCAAAGCTATGCCCATCACCGCCATGGAAACGCCTACAGCGCGCCGATGTCCCGTGCCGCGAATCAACGCCGGCGTGTAGACAGCGCCCACGCAAGCGCCAATGGCCCAGCCCGCATTCAGCCAGCCGTATCCAACGGCGCCGGATTTAAGCAGACGGTCGCTGAACGGCGCGGTAATCACGCCCTGCGTCAGCATTCCGCCAACAAACAATGCCCACGCAATGCCCAGCAGCAGCAAACGCGGACGCAGTTTGATATAAGCGATGCCTTCTTTCATTTCATGAAAGAACCTGGCCATCGCATTCTCATGCATGATTGTGTCTTCCGCCACGGCAACCGTATGCCGCCCGCGGCGCACAAACAGATAGCAGGTAAAAGAAAGGACATAGCTGGCGAAGTCGATGAACAAGACTCCGGAGAGGCCAATCTTGTTATAGACAAAACCGACAATCGCGCCGGCGACGAGCCATCCGCTTTGCACCCCCGCCAGCAAAAAGCTGTTGGAGTGGACAAACTGTGAATCCGGCGTCAACTCCTGGATGAGCGCGGTGATGGTGGGCCAGAACATCCAGAAACCGGCGGCCACAAGAATGTTCATCAAATAAACTTGCCACAGCGCAACCGCGCCGCGATATGCCAGCACTGCGACCAACAAAATCAATATGCCGCGCACGGCGTCCAATCCCATCAGCAACTGGCGGCGGTCCTGGCGGTCAATCACCACGCCGGTAAACGGCAGCATGAGCAGCGTGGGGATGGTCTGCAACATCAGCAGAGTTCCCAGCGCCATCTCGGAATGCGTTCGCTGCAGGACGTACCATGTAACGCCAGCCGAGTTCATGCCGCTGCCGATCATGGAGATCAGGTTGGCGGCAAAGATCAGCCGCATTCCGCGATGTTGCAGGATGTTACGCACGTCTATTCACTTTAGCATCCTCCGTTGGCCTGCCGGCACCTTGCCCCGCCGCAACCACCCTGACATAATCTTGCGCATGATCAGCCGTCACATCCGCGCTGTCTCCACCATGGCGATTTTTGCCGCGGGCTTTGGTGCTATTGCCGCCATGCGCCCGGTGGTGAAGCCGTTCGCGGTCTACCATGACGGTGACGACCTGATTTTTACGCCTGAAGCGGCGGGTACGCGCAAGCTGGCCAGCGTTGGTCCCTGGAACCTGGGCGAACGGCTGGGCGATGACACGCCGGCGGACAAGCGTCTGAATCTTTATTTTGTTGCGCCGGGCGCGCAATACCGCGCGGCGGGCAAGGCCGAGTATGACCACAATCTGGTCATCAACAAATACACGGTGGATGGCCAGCCGCGCGAATGGGACGTTTTCTGGTGCTTCATCCTTGACCCCAGGCTGCGCCCTGATCTGCGCAGTGAACGCGAACTGCTGATGGCCAAACACCAGACGTTTCGCCCGGCGGCGCTGTTTGAGTTCAAGGACATTCCCGCACACATGCTGATGGCGGAGCGGCTGAGCATAAAATCCATGGCTGACCTGAAACCATATCGCCGCAAAGACGGCTCACTGCCGCAAATGCTGATCCTGCCCGCGCACCTGGCCGTCCGCGCCACGGCGGAAATACGCGATGTGGCCATTACCCAGACTGCCGCGCATTAATTTCCGCCCGCTCCATTTATACTTGTGGTTACAATCATCACCCTCAAGGGGAACAAGACTGCTTCCTTATATACACATTGGACCACTGGAAATCCCAACCTTCGGCCTTTTCATGGTCCTGGCGTTTGCCGCGGCGTACTTTGCGCTTGAAGCCGAGATCAAACGCCGCAAGCTCCAGCTTGATCCATATACCGTCGTCGCAATCGTGGCCTTTGCGGGAATCCTGGGCGCAAAGATCTGGCACATCATCGATACCCCTGCTGACCGGCTGAACGCTGATACGTTCAAGAGCTTTGGAGCGCTCATCGGCTGGTTCCGCGGAGGCTTTGCCTGGTTTGGCGGGTTCGTTGCCGGAATAGGCGCGTTGCTGCTGATTGCGCGGCGCAACGGCATCAACATGCTCACCATGCTCGATCTTTCCAGCGCGGCGGCGGCGGTCGGCTATGCCGTGGGCCGGATCGGCTGCCTCATCTCCGGCGACGGCGACTACGGCAAGCCGACGAATCTTCCCTGGGGCATGGCATTTCCTGATGGCCTGGTTCCTACCAGCGGCCCTAACGGCACATGCGCGATTTATGGCTGGCCGCAGAACTGCGCAGTGCATCCCACCCCGATCTACGAATTCATCGTATGCGTGCTGATTGGCTGGTATGTATGGCGGCGCGGCTCGCGCGCCATCCAGCATCCGCTTGGCCCCGGAGTGATCACCGGCGAATTCCTTATCCTCTTTGGCATTGAGCGTTTTCTGGTGGAGTTCGTCCGCATCAATCCGCGAATCCTGTGGGGCATGAGCAACGCGCAGATCGCCGCTCTGTTCACCGTGTTTGCCGGAGTTGCCCTGCTGACCGTTGCGCGGCGTCGATTTCGCAAAGTAGATCCCGTACATAAAGTCCTGGACCATGTAGTACAGCATGGCAACCAGGAAACTAAACCGGAATACCATCGCGCCACGCCTGAATGCCCCAACCCCGAGCGCTGGAGAATGTTTGATACCATGACCGCCGAAGTCGAAGTCCTGGATTTTTTGAAATGCCTGATGACCACCGTAAAGCCCAACCTGGTGGTTGAGACCGGGACGTTTCTTGCCGTCAGCACCTTATATATGGCCGAAGGGCTGAAGCAGAACGGCTCCGGCAAGATCATTACCTGC
>DATBCN010000429.1:0-5601 GCA_036270475.1 Candidatus Angelobacter sp.
CAGCAACATTGTGTCTGCCAAGGATGTAGTGCGTCATTATGTAAAATCGCATCAACTGATTCGCACTAAATGACAATATTTCTGCAGTTTGCTGTGCAAGGTTTTGCGATTGTTGACGGCGCGTGTGCTATGGCAAAAAAATGTCAAATCGCAGACCGGCGAATGGCGGGCACATCCAGAATTCGTATTCCCTTGCCAGGGTTGGAGATGGCGGCAACCAGTGCGTTAATCATCTGCGGCAGCGTGAACAGTCCCAGGCGCAGTGCGCTGTCGCGCGTTGCGGGAATGCGCTCATTCAGCCAATACATGGGCACCAAAGTGTACGGCCATCGGTGTCCCGGCCCAGCACATACCAGGGGCGCAAGATGGTGGCGTTGATTGAGTAAACAGAAGGAATGCGCGTAAGTGCGGGCAACTGATAACCACGAGTGCGCAGTAATGGCGCCAGCCGCGTGCCATATATCCGGTGCCGCTTGTAAGGAAGATGATTAGGTGATCTGAATCCGTGTGCTTTTACGATACGTGCATCAAGGAAAACGGATTGAGCAATCGGCGCGCCGCATGGCTCGATTACGCCGGAAACTTTGCCAGCTCGGCGTTGGAACCGCACAGCACCACGCCCACGCGTTCGCCGGCATGGGGCTGGTACACGCCGGAGATGAGCGCGGCAAGCGCGGTAGCTCCTCCGGGTTCAGCAATGATACGCAGTTTTTGCCACAGCACTCTCTGGGCTTCAATGATTTGGGCGTCGGCCACCAGCAGCGATTGCGCCACGAACTTTTGCGCGATGGGAAACATCAATGCGCCTACGCTGCGTGCGCCCAGCGAATCCGCGGCAACGCCGCCGGTTTCCACTTCAACAACCTGTCCGGCGGCCAGCGCCTTGTGCAATGTGGGCGCGCGCGCCGGTTCAACGCCGATCACACGCACGCGGTCCTGGTACCAGGAGGCAGCGCCGCCAATCAAACCGCCGCCACCCACTGCGATCAGCACGGAATCAAGGCCGCGCACCTGTTCTTCAAACTCCATGCCCAGGGTACCCTGGCCGGCAAGCACACGGGCGTCGTCATAAGCATGGATGGGGACCGCTCCGGTCTCTGCCGCGCGCTCGCGGCTGGCCGCCAGCGCTTCAGAATAATTTTCGCCGGTTACCTTGATGGCCGCGCCGTGCTGCTTCATCCGTTCGACTTTGTTTGGCGGCGTAATCACCGGAACAAAAATCTCGGCGCGGTGTCCAAGTTTTTGTGCGGCATAAGCAACAGCCGCGCCGTGATTACCGCCCGAAGCTGCGATCACTCCAGCCTCCGGTACGGTGGAAGTAAGAATGCAGTTGAAAGCGCCACGAGGTTTAAACGATCCGGTATGCTGCAGGCATTCCAGTTTGAAGAAAATTTTGGCGTCAATGCCAAAGGCTTTTTCCTCCAGCGCCATCACCGGAGTGCGCCGCACATGCATGGCAATGCGCCGGCCTGCGTCCTGAATCTCAGTGCGGGAGATCATTCGGCTTGTGTTCCTGGCTTCACTTTCGTGCTCGTGGTGGTCACGGGCGGTTTTGGCTGGTCGTCAACCGTCAGGCGAAAGATATCAGGGCGCGAATAATGGCCGACAACGTCAAAATCGAATTTGGCTTTGGGCAACTGGCCGCGGTCCAGCCCGGCCACCAGGATGGTTTCATCTTCAAAATTCGGGCCGGCCAGGAATTCGCCAAACGGACCAACAATGCAGCTTCCGCCGCGCGAGATCACCGTTTCCGGCTCTTCACCAAAAGCCGTGGAGTATTGTTTGGGAAAGTCGCGGCGGCGGTTGAACTGGTTGCAGCCCAGCACAAAACAGCGGCCCTCGGTGGCGATATGCTGCATGGTGGCGGACCATGTAGGCCGATGATCAGCCGTGGGCGCGCAATAAATCTCAATGCCCTGCGAATACATAAAGGTGCGCAGCAGAGGCATGTAATTTTCCCAGCAGATCACCGCGCCAAGCTTGCCCAAAGGCGTGTCAAACACCGGGAGGGTAGAGCCGTCGCCGTAACCCCACACCAGCCGCTCAGAAGCCGTGGGCATTACCTTGCGATGCTTGCCCAGGAATGTCCCATCGGGCGCGAAGAAAAGCACGCAGCAGTAGAGCGTGCCGCGTTCGCGCTCAATCACTCCCATCACCAGATAGACGCGGTTGGCGCGTGCGGCCTTGCTCAGCGCATCCACGATTGGGCCGGGGACTTCCACGGCGCTTTCAAAATAGCGCCGGAAATCTTCCCGTCCGGCGTCACTGCGCGCGCCCACGACCGCGCCAAAGTCCAGCCCGCGCGGATAGCCGGAAATAAATGCTTCCGGAAACAACACAAGCTGGGCCCCACGTTTTGCCGCATCGCGGGTGAGATAAAGGGCCTTGGCGAGGGTCTTTTTGCGATCAAAAGCAACCGACGCCGCCTGCACCACGGCCACGGTAACAGCGCTGCTGCGCGGGTTTTTTCTGGCACCATTGCTCATGGGAGAAACAAACTATACCGTAAACGATTCATTTATCGCAGCCGGACCGGCGCAACAAAAATCAGGCAGCGCAGGCGCTCTCTTTATTATTGTTGGAAAGTCTAATGGGTTGCCGCGTCTCTGGGTTCACAATGGTTTTATTATCAGCTACTTACAACAATTTTGTTCGACAAATCCAGCGAGCGGGATGACAATAGCAGACTGCAGCTTCCGGAGCCAGGGTAAGTGTCTATCTTCCGAACTCGGCTGATCCGGCGCGTCTATTCTGTTTGTGGCGCCATGGCATTGTTGTGGCTGCTGAATGGCCATGTCTTTGCCCAGTCGCCCGCAACTGATACCAGCCAGCCCATTGAAGCTGTCGGCGGATTTTTGCAGAGCCAGGGCGCTCAACCAAAGTTTGAAGCTGCCAGCAAACTTTCCAAGGACGCGCGTACAGCCATGCAGGAAGGGCGCGTCTTCAGCGTGCCGCATTTCTCCGGATCATTTGCCCTGCAAGGTACGAACTATCCTTACACCATGGTCGGCCGCAAACCGCAGTCTGGCGGCACAACAGAAGTCCCAGTGCAGATTGTGCCTATTTCGTTGTTCTTTGAAGAGTTTGTGGATGAGAACGGTTCCCCTATCGTGATTGATTCCATGCCGCTGATGGCGCGGGTGCAGTCGTCGCCAAATTTCCGCAACGCGCAATACCAGACCGGCGTGACGCAATTTGCCGATGCGGTCCAGCGCGCACAGTTTTATCGCACGGCGGCCCCGGAATGGCATACGCTGCTGGGTAAACCTGAAATTTTCAGGCCCTTAAGAATTGTGGTCCCGCGCGGCTCCGCCCGGGTCTATCGCAATCCTGCTACCGGCGTGCTGTACGCAATCGTGGACACGGAATTCTTCCTCTCCCACCTGAATACCATGATTCAACTGGAACACTTCCAGCCGGACGCGCTCGCCATTGCTCTTACCGCGAATATTTTTCTCTCGCCGCAGGCCGATATCAAAAAGTGCTGCGTACTGGCGTTCCACACATCGTTTGACGTGGGTGAACTGGCGCAGGTGAAATTTGTGCAGACCTTCATCTGGGCAAGCTGGGTGGACCAGGGCATTTTGGGCACAAATCTGGCGGACGTTACACCAATGAGCCATGAGATTTCAGAGTGGATGAACAATCCTTTTGGCGGCAACGTGGTCCCAGCGTGGCAGGTGCCCAACAGCGCTGCTTGCCAAAGCAATCTTGAGACCGGCGATCCGCTGGCCACCATGCCCAATGCAGGCTACCCGGTGCTGATTGATGGATTCACCTACCATCCGCAAAGCCAGGTGATGATGCAATGGTTCCAGCGCGGCGCCGCCTCCGATGCGTTGGATGGCGCTTTCAGCTTCCCCGACCAGACTCTTGTGACTGGCCCCGCACAACCTTGCCCCGCGCGCTAACAGCGTTGATCCGAGAGCAAACGGTTAAACCATGCGGCTAACATCCCTCCGCGACACGCTATCCTTGTCTATGATGACCAACAGCTGTGTCAACGGAAAAAAGACAAAAGGAATGCATCGCGCTGGAAAGGCAGTCAAGGCCCCGTTGTTAGCGCGAAATCTACTCGGAGACGCCTTGGAAGCCGTTGTCGTCATGTAATTTAAGTCGAGCACACAACGCTCTTTAACTCATGCACTTTCATCTGCGGCGAAAGGTGAACGGTCGGCTCGGCTGCCCTTTAGGATCATCCAATATGTAGGATCATCCTATATGCTTTTTCCGAATGGAAGCATCCATTTCTGGCTACGTCGAACATCCAGTTCGGGGATCCGACCAACATTTTGGATATGTCTATTTAGGTACCGCTTTTGGAAGCCCTCTCGAACCAAAACTCGTCGTTTGGCCCTACTTTGAATTCCATGAACAGATTTAGATCTGGCCGTCCGGATAAGGTTTATCAGCAGCCGAATCTCTTTTGGATATTTTTGTCAGGCCGCCTTTTGTTTTAAGCTGATTTTGTCGAAGCGCCTTTTGTCGAAGGGCATTTTGCCAAAGCGCATTCTTGATGAAGGCCATTCTGATGGGTGTTCTTGTATTCCCTTTTTTTGACAGCTTCTTTCCGCCGCTGCTACTATCGATAGGCAGTCCGTAACGGCTCACACCGTTTAATTTTTCCTCAATAGCGTCCCCGTCGTCTAGCCCGGCCTAGGACATCGCCCTTTCACGGCGGTAACACGGGTTCAAATCCCGTCGGGGACGCCAACAATCCAAAAGACTTACCAAAATCGGCCCTTTTGAATCAGGGTCCATTAGGGTCCAAGTGGTTATTGGAGTGTCGGCGTGATCGGCTTTGATGCGGAACCATCGGCCATGATCAGCTTTGCAATCCTGGCTTGAGCATCGCGCTTCACCGGCGTGACGGCTTGTGTGTAGGTGTCTGCTGTGACTTTGAAGGTAGCGTGGCCCAGCAGTTCTTGGATGGTCTTGATGTCTTCTCCATTGGCTTTCATCAAGGTTCCAAAACTGTGCCTTAGCGTGTGCCAGCCGACTGGTACAGAAATGCCCGCCTTCAGCAGCGCAGGTTTTAGGTGCGCCCTGAATAGCGATCCAGGCCAGTACGGTTGGATTCCCGCCCGATGAGGGCTTGCGAAAATCCAATCGCCCGGTTGGTTGTATGGAGCTTCCTGCCTCCATCTCCAAAGCATGTCTGCGATTTCTGCATTCATGGGAATCGGCTTGCGTGAAACTTCCGTCTTGCAGGGAGTAATGACCTGACGGGAAACGGAGCGGGTCACGTTCAATTCGAGCTGATCGAATCTCACATCCTCCCACTTCAATCCCAAGAGTTCCCCCACTCGCAAACCGCTCACCGCGTCGAGAACGACCGCAGTCCGGCGTGGTTCGTTGATCCAGGAGAAGAGGCGTTGAATCTCTTCCACTGACAAGACGGTCGGAATCTTGGAGCGTTTGGCGCTCTGACGAACTTGCGTGATTGGATTCTTGTCCGTCCATTCCCACCGTATGGCGTGGCTGTACAAGGCGCTCATGATATTTCTGATCTTCGCCCTGCTGCCCCGTGCCAGAGGCACAGTTTTCAGCCACTGTTCCACCTGGACTGCTTTCACATCCCCGAGCCGGTAAGATCCCCAT